>JBCBOO010000059.1:0-26224 GCA_039821235.1 Planctomycetota bacterium | reverse complement strand
GATGTGATGTCCTGCGACAACAAGGAATTTTGCGCCGACGCCGCGGTGATGAGTGCGATCAAAACCGCAGCACGCGGGTGAACAAGCCGAACAGCCGCCTGCATGGAACCGGCGGCAGGAGGTCGGTGCTTTAAGAAGAAGTTTCGCATGCCGTTTGCATCCTTGCAGCTGGCGGAGTTCATCGTGGCGAAGGTCGTTCAATGATGACCGGGCGTCCTAAACGGAATCGCCAGTCGCTTTGACGGATTTGTCTCTGATTTTGATACTACCGTTACTCGTTTTGACCGTGATCGACGCTGGGTCCGCATCGCCGTCCGAGCCGACCAGGATCGTTTCACCTTTCTTGATCTTCGTTCCGTCCAGTGTGATGCTGCCGTTGCTCGTTGAAGGAGTCACCAACGTCGCCGGCCCCAGTAGATCCATTTCGATTCGTCCATTACTGGTGGCAAATCGATTTTGTGCGCCAAACAATGCACCGGTGAATTTGACGCTTCCATTACTGGTCTTGAGGTCGATGGTCGCGGGCGTTTCACTCTGTACCAGGATCGCGCCGTTGCTCGTTTTTACTTTGATCTCATCACCAACGTTGCGAATGGCCACGGCACCGTTGCTGGTGTCTGCAACGACACGAGCGTTTAAGTCCCGAGCATCGATGGCACCGTTGCTGGAGTCCATGCGACACTCGAGGTCGCGTGGCATGATGACCTTGAATGCGGCACTGGCAAACTTGGGTGAGTCACTGGCCAGCTGCACCGTCAGAACGCCGTCTTCCTCCAGGAACTCCAACTCGGATCCATCGAGCACGGCTTGGGCGGCCTCTTCGGTCTGCCCGTAGGCAGTGATTTTCGCTTCCACTTGAACTTCGTCCACCTCGCCTCCGGTCACCGAGATCGCTCCGTTGCTGGAGCGAATCTGAACGACCGACGTCGGTGCCGGGTAGCTCGCGTTATCGATCCGTGAGACGTTCACCTTGAAACCCAAGCATCCGCCCAGTGGTAGGACGAGGAACGGGGTGAGCGTTAAAAGTGCAAGTGATCTCATGGACTCGTTTGGGAATTTTGGGGAAAACGTGTTTCCCGCTAGAAAAGGGGAAATCAATCGCCGTCCGATGGATTCGAAGTGATGGGTGAAGTGACGTATTTCGATTCGCACAGCCCTTCGCGATCTTGGCAAATCTTTACGATTCGCGTCGATCCCAACCGCAGGCGCACCGACTGCCGAGTGGAAAAGGCCGACTGCCGAGCGAAACAGGCCGATCTCGCTTTTCGAGCAGATTTCCTACGACGATTTCGCGTCCCGCTACACTCTGATTGGACAACGTTTATTCTTCCATCGGATACTTCGATCCATGCTTCGGTTTCTTTTTTGTGCCCTTTGGCTTCTTTGCTGCCACAAGCTGCCCGCTCAACAATCGTCGAAGGACGACAAAACCACCAAGACCGCCGTTTCCGCGGATTACGGTTCTCGATTCGACCATTGGCCGCTGGATTATCGGATCGGAGGTACGGTGGTCGCTGGAAAGTTGAATGACGCCGCCGAATTGGAAAGCGTGCTTGGCTCCTCGGAACGTCAGGGCACCATTGCGGTCTTGGTAGATCAGGGGTTTGGGAAGGAAACGTCATCGCAACTTGCGTCGGTGTTTCACGGAGCGGAACGTTTCACGCTCCTGCGTCGCACTTCCGCCCAGAGCTTTCAAGCTTGGGCGGCACTCGCCGGATCATCCGACGTTCTGGTGTGGATCAGTGCATCGATTCCCGGCGCGGCGGAATTGCGGGGTCTTCAGCAGCAAAAGCCGTTACTCAGCGCTTTCGTCGCGCGCGGCGGGACGATCGTCGTTGGCGGGCCGGCCGGCGTCACACTGGGCAGCCACTTTGCTAATTTCAGCGATGATGATGCGAGCGGTTCCCGGTCCAGCGGCCTGGGGCTGATTCCCGAGACTGTCATGGTCATGGTCGACAATGACAACATTCGAGCGACAAGCGAGCTTCAGTCCCAATTGGAGTCCCTGCCTCGGCACGTGGGAGTTGTCTTATCGGGCGAGCAGTGTCTGAGGCTTCGGGGTCGCCAAGTGACACCCCTTGGCGAGGGCAGCATGACATTCACCATTGCCTCCGATAGAGAAGATGCCGTCGCCTCCAAGACCTACCGCGACCCCTTTCGAGCAGAAGGAGTGGCGAGGCCTCGGTCGGCCAACGACTTTGTCGCCGATCTCACGCAGTGGCGTCGACGGGCATACGATCTTGAACTGGAACCCTTCCCGCCCGGCGAGCGAATCGTGCCCCAGGTTGCCAACGGTGCGTTGGTCATTGTCGGCGGAGGTGGGATGCCGCGCGGCCTGATGGATCGTTTTGTCGAAATGGCCGGTGGTGCCGAGCAAGCTAAATTGGTCTATGTCCCTTGTACGGAACAGGAACAGGTTCCTTCCAATCCATCGACGCTACGCCAGTGGCGTCAGATGGGTGTCAAAGACGTTCGCTTGTTGCATACGAAAGACCGAACCGCCGCGAACGAAGATCGAGACCTGCACGCGTTGCTGGCCGACGCAACCGGAGTTTGGTTCGGAGGCGGAAGGCAATGGAATTTTGCGGACTCTTACTATGGCACCAAAACGCAAACGCTGATGCACGACGTCTTGCGTCGCGGAGGCGTGATCGGAGGTTCCTCTGCAGGAGCCTCGATCCAAGCGGACTTCCTCGCGCGTGCCACGCCGATCGAAAACACCGAAATCATCGCCCCCGGTTACCTGCGTGGCGGCCTTGGTTTCTTGAAAGGGGTTGCGATCGATCAACACTTTTCGCAACGTCGAAGACAGGCCGATCTTGAGTCGTTGGTCCGTGCGTATCCGCAAACGCTGGGCATTGGAATTGACGAAGCGACCGCGATCATCGTTGAGAAATCACGAGCGTCCGTGGTTGGGCGCGGTGACGTTTACTTTTATGACTCCGACCAAAGCACCGGAGAGACGATCCCGCCGATCCAACTCGCCTCCGGAAAAGTCTATGACCTTGCATCGCGACGAGAAGTCGAAGGCGATGACTAGTAATGGTTCATCGTTGACTTCCAAACTGAGGATGCCGTGCGATTGAGCCGACAGACGCTAGCACCATGATTGGAGGAGACTCGGGTCGATTCGAAACCGGTGGGCAAGCCCACCGGCATGGTGCTGTCGCCTCGTTCGGGGCTAGTGCGCGAAACAAAACCTGCGCAATGTTATACGACCACAACAGCAGACTTTTAGCAGTCCAGCGTTAGCGACGGTTCTCGCACGGGCAACCGCGGCTAACGCCGTGCGGCTCCGCTTTCGCATCATCGCTCACGCGGTCTGTTCCATCGTTTGGCGACAAGGGTGTCCAGGATCAATTGCCCGCCGTGATAGATCATCATCGGTAGCACACTCACGCCGCAATCGATTGCGATTTGCAAACCGACCATGAGAGTCTTTTGACTGCCGGAAATCCCCACCGCGATCTGTTCTTCCCGCGACAATCCGCTCAGTCTTGCCACCGCAATCGCACCCCACATGACCGTCAGGTGAACGGCGGACGCTGCGACGATAACCCAACCCACCGCGGACCAACTGACTCCCCTGCCCTGCCCCGTCGTGTACTGGTGGCTGGCCACGGCACCAAACACGACCATCACCAAAATACCCGTCTGAGCTACGCGAGAGAGTCGCAGCTTGTTGCGATCCGCCCAAGATGCGGCGCCGTAGCGCCGCATGAGCTGTGCGACGATGAGCGGCAGCACGACAAACCAAGCCAGCTTTTCCATTTGCGCGAGCGGCGAAACACGTGTCTGAACCGCCAGCACGACTTGGATGCCCAGCGGAACCACTGCCAAGCAAGCCAGGTTGGTCACGACCGTGCAAATCATGGAGATCGAATCGTCGCCGCCCGCCTTGCGTGTCCACACCGAAGCCGACGCCAACGTGCAGGGAACCAGACCTGCAACAAAGAGTCCCCCGGCCATCTCGGTGCCCGCCGAACCACCGATCAACCACGCCAAGACACCCATGATGGAGGCACAGCACAGCGGGACGACGCACACGTTCGAACCAATTGCAAGCAAAGACGCGAGTGGCTTTTGGGTGCTTCGTTTGATTTGATCGGCGTCCAGCGTCACACCCATGGCCCACATGACAACCATGACGACAGCCGAACGCAACCATGCTTTTTCCGCAAGCGGTTGCAGGATTTGCGATCCAAAATGCCCGCTGGTGTAGCAAACCACTAATGCAAGCAAAAACCAGTTCGAAGCGATTAGGCGTGACATCGGAACCGGTCTACCGGCGGCTGGGAGCTGCGTCTTAGAATCGAGAGTCCAGGACGATCATACCTCGAAGGTGCACGAATGCATGAACGGACCCAGCGAGCGGTGGCTCGGTTGTTGTTCGTTTTCTGCTGCGCGGTTCCGACGTTCGCTGTCCTAACGGCCATCTTGGTCTGCTGGTCGCCTTGGTACCAGGCCCGTCAACTGGCGGAACTCGAGTATCGCCTCGGACTGGAGACGGGCTTGGTTTTCGAGATCCGATCGTGTCGCCAAGTGGCTCCCGGGAAGTTCCTTCTCGACGAAGTAGAGCTGAATGATCCCGAAACCCATCAACGCGTCGCTCGTTGTCGGATGATCGATTTCTTTGAGGGCGACGAACACATTGGCATCGAACTGCACCAAACGGAAATCCGATCCGCGGGTCTGGGGCGACTCTGGTCCTTGATTCATGACCGTGTGATGAGCCGATCGGAGCGAACGATCAAGCCGGTTCGTATCAAGGCCGCCGATGTGAACTTGATCAGCGCGACCGGTTCGTTGCCCCTGGGCGATGTCTTTGCGGAAGTGGTTCCGGAACCCGAAGGAGTCCGCATGATTGCTCGTGCGGCCAGTGACTTTGACCGGACGGACACTCGCTTGGCGATGGATCTATTTCGCGACCGCAGCGGCCCCACACCAAGTACCGAGTGGGTGGTTTCCACCGAAGGGACCGCCCTGCCCTGCTCTGCTCTTGCGGAATACCTCCCGTTTGCGGAACGTCTCGGCCCGGGCGCGACGTTTCGCGGTGTTATCCGATGCAACGAGTCCGAAGACGGTTGGGCGTATGACCTGGCAAGCTGTACCCTTCAGGCCATTGACTTGGGCTTTGTCAGCGATGTGCTGCCGCACCGAATGAGTGGACGCGCGTCGGTTTCGCTGCGACGCTGTTTGATCCGGCCCGGACACTCGGTCAACCTGCTCGGTCGTTTGACGGCGGAAGACGCGTGGATCGATGCGTCACTGCTGGTTCAGTTTCGCGACCAACTCGGACTGTTGATTGACGAGTCGGTACTCGGGGACGCTCGGCAAGGCATCGACTGCAAACTGGCGGCAGTCGACTTCGAGGTCACGGATCAGTCACTCCGTCTGACGGGGGTCTGCGATCCATACGGAACCGAAATCATGGACCAGGTTGCGATCTTCTCACAGGGCGAACCGATTGCATGGACCGATCCAGCCAGGGTGATCCGGAGTGACCGGATCACGGCGGTCATTTCTCCCCCCAGCCCAAGCTTACCGGCGTGGAACCAAGTCTTTCTTCCTTCGCTTCCTAACACACGCCGTGGATTCGACGCAGCACCGTCGGCCCGGATTCGCCGCGTCAACCGCGACTGGTCCGGCGGCCAGCCCACAATGCAGCGTTAGCATCGCGTGACTCTTCGAACGCGACAACTTGATCTACAATCACAATCTGTTGGAACTCAGATTCGCGATCAAGGAAAACGTCCGACGATGAATGCTCCGGTAAAGTCCTCCAGCTCCCAGCTCACGCTCGATGAGTTGCTTAAGAACGCCGATCATCCGCAAGATGACGCGGAAGCGGCGATCGCGATCGCTCGCGAACTGCTCGTGCGATCACAGGAATTGCAGACCCCCCAGGAGCGACGTCAGCAGGCGGAACTCGACCGTATGATCGCCCATCCGGGTGACAAGGCGACGCTGGTCGAGATGACCGATCAAGCCTTTCGGACCGACAGCCCGGCGCGGGTGGCCGATCAACTGACCCACATCCTGGACATCCAGGGAATTCCACGATTCTTCAGCCCGCTCGAACAGACGATGCTGAAAGGATTCCAGACGTTTGGGGGCTACATGCCCGGCGTCGCGGTTCCACTGGTAAAAGACAAAATGCGGCAGGAAACCGCCAACGTCATTCTGCCCGCCGAGGAGCAACCGCTGCGTGAACACCTGGAGGCTCGACAGACGACGGGCCTGCGGATGAACGTCAACTTCTTGGGCGAAGCGCTGCTGGGCGAGAAAGAAGCCGAGCGTCGTTTGCAGAATTATCTACGCTCGTTGCAAATTCCCGAAATCGCTTGCATCAGCGTCAAACTCACGACCATCTTTAGTCAAGTCTCCACCATCGCTCGCAAGCACACGGTGGACGTCGTGGCAGATCGAATGGAGTTGCTCTACCGGGCGGCGTTACGAGAAAACTATGTTGATTCAGCGGGTCACTCGACGTCCAAATTCGTTTACTTGGACATGGAGGAGTATCGTGATCTTCATTTGACCGCTGATGTCTTTCGCACGACGTTGGATCGACCGGGTTTGGATCAGGCTCGCGCAGGAATTGCGCTGCAAGCTTATGTTCCGGATTCTTATGGGGTGCTCCAAGACCTAATCGATTGGTCCGCCAAACGAGTCGAGGCGGGCGCCCTGCCGATCACGGTTCGCCTGGTCAAAGGTGCCAACATGGAAATGGAACGCGTCGAAGCGTCACTCGGCGGATTCCCGCAAACGCCTTACACCCACAAGGTCCACACCGACGCCAACTTCAAACGCATGCTGCGAGCGATGATCGATGCCGCCGCCCGCGGGGTGATCCAAATCGGCGTTGCGTCCCACAACCTTTTCGACATCGGACTTGCGCTACTGTGGGGGAAACGCACGCCCATGACGAGCGACGCTTCCCAGTCTGTGCTCGAAAGCATGCAATTCGAAATGCTCGAAGGAATGGCGAACCATCAACGCCGTGCCCTATTCGAACCGGCGCCCAAGATGCTGCTTTACGCCCCGGCATGCCGTCGCGAAGACTTCTTGAATGCGATTGGTTACCTGATCCGTCGCTTGGATGAAAACACGGGCGAAGAGAATTTCCTGCGCCACTCGTTCCGGCTGACGCCTGACTCAGACATTTGGAACAAGCTGGCAAGTGATTTTCGATCGTCACTCGCGCAGGTGGAATCGGTTTCAGCGGGCCCGAGACGCACGCAAGATCGCCGACAAACTGCGACACAGCCTGAGCCAGCCGAACACTGGAGCCGGTTCGAGGGGGAGCCCGATACCGATTGGTCACTGCCACATCACAGTGAGTGGGCCACGACAATCATCGATGCATGGAAAGATCGTTGTGATCAGCACGCGACCGAAGTCCCACTCAACGTCGGTTCGCAAACGCGAGAAGGTGACGGGCGAAACCAACGCGAATCGGAAGACCCCTCTCGGCCCGGTGTGATCGCGTGCCGGTTTACCGAGGCCACCGAACAGGACGTCGAAGATGCGATCGCGCTCGCCGACGCCGATCGATCGGGTTGGCGTTCGATGCCGTGGCAGGATCGTGAGCCATTGTTTCGCGCCGCGGCGCAGTTGCTGCGTGAGCGCCGAGCCGACTTGATCGGCGCGATGATGATCGACGGTGGAAAGCTGGTAACCGAAGCCGACCCGGAATTGAGCGAAGCGATTGACTTCACGGAGTTTTATCCGCTTACCGCTCGCGATTCCTTTGAACGAGCCGAGTCGTCGGGACTCACCATGCGTCCGCGGGGCGTGATCGCCGTCATCAGCCCCTGGAATTTTCCGCTCGCGATTCCTTGCGGCGGGATCGTTTCGGCGCTCGCGGCCGGCAACACGGTGATTTTAAAACCCGCCAGCGACACCGTTCTGCCGGCGTATGAAATGGCACGCTGTTTCTGGGATGCGGGGATTCCCAAGGAAGCATTGCAGGTTATCCCGTGTCGCGGTGGTGGAGCGGGCCAGCGATTGGTTTCCGACCCCCGAGTCAAGTCGGTGATCTTGACCGGTGGAACTGAAACCGCACAGCAAATGCTCGGTCAGCGCAGTGACCTGCATTTGATTGCCGAGACCGGCGGAAAGAACGCAACCATCGTAACTTCGTTGTCCGACCGTGACCTTGCGATCAAGCATCTGCTTCATAGTGCGTTCAGCCATTCGGGTCAAAAGTGCAGCGCGACTTCGTTGTTACTGCTCGCACAGGAGCTCTACGAGGACGACCATTTCCGAGGATTGTTGGCCGATGCGGCAGAGAGCTTGCCCGTCGGTTCGGCTTGGGATCTCACGTCACGCGTCGGCCCTTTGATTCGGCCGCCGTCCGGTGAACTCGCTCAGGGGCTAAAGGAACTCGAGTCGGGTGAGGAATGGTTGCTGATGCCCAAACGTATCGGTGACAACCCGCGACTTTGGCGTCCCGGAATCAAATGGAACGTCCGTCCGGGCAGCTTCACACACCGAACGGAACTGTTCGGGCCGGTCTTGGGCGTGATGAGTTTCAAGACCTTGGAAGAAGCGATCCAGCGCGTCGGCGAAACCGGCTACGGCCTGACCAGCGGGCTCGTAAGTTTGGACGACCGTGAGCAATCGCTCTGGAAAGAATCCATTCACGCCGGCAACCTCTACATCAATCGCCCCACCACGGGAGCAATTGTGTTGCGACAGCCATTCGGCGGAATCGGACGCAGCGCGTATGGTCCCGGAGCGAAGGCGGGAGGCCCCCATTATGTCTTGCCGCTGATGGAGATCGCGTCGAACACCCCGTCTGAGTTACCCGCGAAAGACGCGCCATCGGACCCGGTCAGCGAGGGTGCCGCAGCGGTGCTCGACGGCGGGCGTGTGCTGTCCGAGCTGAACCTTTCGGGGTTATCCGTTAATCAATCACGCATCACGCGATTTGCCAACGACTTGGCGAGCGTCTCCGAAAACCTGTTCGCCATCTCTCATGATCACTTTCACTTGGTCGGACAAGACAACCAACGTCGCTACCTGCCGCTCAAACAACTACGAGTGCGATTCTTGGGCGATGAGTCCCTTGATGAGATCGCAATCACGCTGTTGGCCGCGTTGGGCACCCAGTCGTTGACCACGTTTTCGTTTGCCAAGTCGACACCCGCGTGTGACCTCATGCGGGCGTTCTTCGAGCGATGGCTAGCGGTCGTCGAGCGACCGCTCACCTGTGAATGGTTGGAAGAGTCCGATGAATCACTGGCTGCCGCCATTGCGGACGGACAAGTCGATCGTCTTCGAACATTGGTTCCCAAAGACAAGCTACCAGCGATAGTCCATCACGCTTGCCGAACCGCGTTTGTCTCCGTCATCGATGAAGCGGTCGTGGATGACGGTGAGATCGAAGGTCTGCGATTCCTCAACGAGCAATCGCTTTCGCATGATTTCCACCGCTACGGGAACCTCGGCCGTCGCGGCGCGAACGCCAGTTAACTCACTCGTTTTTTAGCGACGTTTGCGGATCCAATCGGAGTATTGCCAACGCGTCTGCCACTCGTCCAGGTATGGACGGTAGTCCGCGCGGTCGGTCCAGAATTTCGGTTGCGGATGATCCGCATCCACTTCACCGGACGGATAATCCTCCCCGGCGATACTCGCATCCGTCGAGTGCAGGAACTCATTCAGGAGGGCTTCCAATTCTCGGTATCGCTTGGGGTGTCTTTTGGAAACATCCTCGGACTCTGCTTTGTCGGTGGCCAGCTGATACAGCTTCATGGAATCCGCCTGATCCACCTTGGTCGTCAAAATCTTCCATTCATTGTCGATCAAAGCAGCCATTTTTCGATAGCGAAACCCAATCGGTTTCGCCCGGCGAGGATCCTGCTCACGATCAAAAAGTGGTGTCAATGATTCGCCATCCAAAACGCGATTGGGACTTGGAAACTCTTGTTCCGCCAGCTCCAAGACGGTTGGCAAGATATCCATGACGCTTGCCGGATAGTCCGAGACGCGAGGCGTAATTGATCCCGGCCACTCCAGGATCCCGGGAACGCGCAACCCGCCCTCGTAGATGGTGCCCTTGTTTCCTCGAAGGCCACCGACTGTTTCGGGCTTGATTCCGGGAAGTCCACCGTTGTCGCTGCAATACCAAAACAACGTTTGCCGTTCGACTTCCAACTCCCGCAACCGCTTTCGGATTGCGCCGACGCTGCGATCGAGCGCCACCAATTCACCGTAGTGATGCTTGGATTTCTCATTGAGATCCGCGAAATCGGCGCAGTCTTCCTCGGAGGCTTTGAACGGTGAATGCGGCGTGCCGTACCAAATCACGTTGAAAAATGGACGTCCGTCTTTTACCTGCCGGGCAACATGCTCAAGTGCTTGCTCGACGATGACGTCGGACGAGTCTCCTTCGTAGGCCTCGATCTTTCCCATGCGTCCCAGGAGCGGATCGCGATCAAAGAAGTTTGTTACCGAAAGCCATGTTTGGAAACCGAATGTCCCCGGATGGAAAGGATCGTCGCGGAAGATCGGCACACCTGGACCGCGCAGCCCGTTGAGATGCCACTTACCGAAGTGGGCCGTTTGGTATCCGGATTCGGCCAATAAACTAGCCAGCGTGATCTCTTGATGACGTAGTGCATGCCCGTGCTCGGGAACACCGGCTCTCACCGGCGACCGACCGGTCAGGACGGCTGCACGAGTGGGTGAACAGACGGGTGCACCTGCGTAAAACCGATCCAGCCGCAATCCACTGGCCGCCATCGCATCCAGGTGTGGTGTCTTGAGCCGCGGATGCCCCGCATACCCGGTTTCGCCCCAACCCTGATCGTCCGCCATGACGAGGATGATATTGGGCCGCTGATTCCTCGGCTCTGCACGAAGCTCTTTCGCCGGTGTCAGGAACAACCCGATGAGAATCGGCAGAACGGAGAGGCACAGAAAACGCGTGAATCCACGCAAACGATCGTTGCAAATCACGAGACAAATCCACGGCGCTGCGGGTCGGGACGAGGCCTCTTCGCGACGAAAAGGCGGACGCCTCACTTTAGCAGGTCACGAGTGCCAGCGCATTGCTGCGGCAGAGCCGGCGGCAGCGCGGTCTATTGCTGCAGCGCATCGGCGATGCCAAGCGTCTCCCCGACCAACTGTTCGACACGTTGCTCGATTTGTTCATCGGCCAACGAGTTTCCCTCAAAGGACTCGCCGGTCGCGTAGACAAACCGAGGAACGATCAAACAGCGGAAGTCCAGCATGAGGCTGTTCGCCAGCCCCATAGCACTCATGTAGCTTCCCGATCCTCCCGCAGCGAGCATCATCGAGACCACTTTGCCCGTCCAAGCTTTGCCCGTCAGTTCGACGACATTTTTCATCGCCGCATTGACGTCATAGTTGTAGACAGGAGAAGCAATGAAAATCGCTTGCGCGGCTTCGATTTGCTTGGTCAGCTCGACCACATTCGGGTCACCGTAGGCCGTCGCGCCGTCACAAAACGGCAACGGAGTTTCGGAGAGATCAAAGAGAGTCGTGTCTCGACCGATCGATTCTAATTGGTCACGACACGCTGAGGCGAGAATCCGACTGCGGCTGGTCGGGTGCAGGCTGGCACTGAGTACGAGTAACATGATGCGAAGTCACCTAAGGACGGAAGGAAACTTCGCGGCAGATTAGACGCCCGATTGTTTAGCAACAACCGGACAGGTCTTCGCTGTCCATGCCCAAACGATTCTTCAGCTGGTTGAACTGATCGTAGTAGGCTTCGCTGCTACTGTGAACGTGTTCGGCCTCAGTGATGAACTTGATGTTCTCATCGGGGTAGACGTCCGAATCGATCAAAACCTGCTCGAACCGATCCAGCGGCCGACCATACATGATCATCAACTTGTGCTCATCCAGCTGGACTTCCTGCTTCCGACCGGGGTTGATCACGGCGATTCCGGTGCACCCATCGTTGAGCAACAAATCCTCGAACTCCAAGAGAATGCTCTTGAGCACGGGAATATCGATGTGCTCACGGTAGAGGTCCGCGTGGTTTCCGGCAAAGTGATGACTGGTCTCCAGAACGACATCGACGACGGGTCCGAGCGGATCGATCAAGTCGAGAAACAGATCCATGATCGCGTGACGCGTCGCAGCCGCCATAATGACGGGCGTCCGTGACTGGGATTGGTCATCAACATATTCGTCAAATCGAAATCCCTGGGTGGGAACGACCTGGAGATCGTAAGACGGCCGAATTGCGTCCGTCAGATCGAAGGCACCATAGGTGTTGATGCCCATATGTGTTTGTAGTTCTTCTTCGCTGAGGGTTTCAAAGCTACCGGGTGAGAAGACGGTGCCGGTTTCCTCGGTCGTGTTGTTGCGAAGGATGCGTTTCAAAAAGCCCATGTCAGGCGTATCCGAAAAGGCTGCTGAGCGGAAAGGTTCACGGGGAGGTCGATTGGGAGACGTCAGCCACGGCTCCCTTTCTACAGCCAACGCTAGGTCATCTCCGTCTCAGGGCGGCACGATTCGCGAGTCCGAGATTCTCAGTGTCCAAATCCCTGACGGATGATTGGCGTCACCCGCGTGATCCGCACGACCCCTTCAAACCGACTCCGCCGATTGACTATCAAGCGCTGCTAGAAATCAACAAATCGCGGCGGAAAACCGACGAATCGCTCCACCGATGATGCCGAAGGCACACAAGCGAACGCAGCCATTGACGCGTTGACGCACGCTCGAAAGTGGACCTCGTGACAAACCAGCGACCCGGTGTGGCAAGCCGCTCGCATTTTGAATGAGTTACCATGAGAGACGTCGAATCAGAGAACTCTCACCTTTCGTCCCGGGGACTAAGCCTATGAAGGGCTTGTTGCGATTCACCGCTTTTGTTTCGTTGTCCTGGATCCTCTTCATTTCCACCGGCTGCGAGGACTTGATTCCCCCTCGGCCGACCATTGGCAAAACATCCGAAACGGAGTCTTCCCGTCCGGCCGTTGACCCCAGCGTCACGTCCAACCCGCTCGGGGAATTCCGCGCTGAATGGGAAGCCTGGTACGTCCATCGGCTCGGAAGCCAAATCGTAGGACTGACCGAGATCCGTGCCGAGAAGCCACTGCAACTGGACCGTTCCGAAGGTGAACCCGAGCTCGTCGAATTCTCCAGAGATGAACGCCTGCTCTTTCAGTCAGGCCGCGCACAGTTCCTGAGGCACACGGTGACCAAGAGCACCGAAGCCACCGACGGGAAAGTGAAACGGTTTGAACTCAAGCTGCGCTCCGGTCCGATCAACGCGGCTGTTTTTGGGGCCCGCGTTCGAGACCGTTTGAGCATCACGTGGTCTGGCGCCGTCAAACGCGAAACCGTCTCGATCGATTGGCCCGACCAGGCAGCGGGCCTGTTCGCCCTGGAACAAACACTCCGGCGCCTGCCGATGGAAGCCGGACAAACCCGCCGCGTCGAATCACTCATGCCCTCGCTGGAGGATGCCGGCTGGATCGAACTGCGATGCCTCGGCGATGCATCGGTCGCGATGATGAACGGTGACTATCAAACGCTGCGGGAAACGGAAGCGGTTTGGTTTCAGGCGGCCAAGCCAGTCGAATCACTCGTGATCTGGACGAACGACGAGGGTGTCATTCAAAAGACACTCCAACCCGCCACGCGCGTGGAATCGTTTCAAGTCCCCGAACGGATGGCGCAACGGGCGTTTCCGACTCGTGACGACCAAGCCGTTTTCGTCCGCGTCACGCCCCGCAGCGATCCACGAAAGTCCCCATCGGAAAACGAGGGAAAAGCGAGTCATTTTCGCATTCGGCTCCGCGAAGCAACCGAGTCGGAACCCACACGGTCACCCAACCAGTGGATTGTCCCGCTGGCCGATCAGTCGATCCGAATGGCATCGGGCGGAGCCGACGCCGCGACAATGGAAGCCTGGATTGGGACCGGAGATCCGCCGGACGGTTTCATGCGTGACAAAAGCCGCCCCAGTTCACGTGACACCGAACCGTGGGACTTGATCGATAGCGAACACCCATCGCTTCGGAGAATCGCCAGCTCGGCAGCCGATCAGGCCACGTCGCTCGAATCGACCACAGCGGAGAGTGCATTGATGCTCGCCCAACAAGTTCGCAATCGATTGTCGCTCACTTCGCGAGACACGTTCTCCACTGCGGCCGCCACCTTGCGGCAGGGACAGGGCGGCGTCTTTGATCATGCCATCGTCCTTTCGGGATGCCTTCGCGCCGCGGCGATCCCTTCCAAAGTCGTCTTCGGCCTGGTGCCCGCGGAGACCGCCGCCCTCGCCGAGTCAAGCTCGTCCGCTGCAACTTCTGCCACCATGAAACTCAGTGCCTGGGTGGTCGCTTGGTATGACGACCGGTGGCACGCCATCGATCCGATCACGGCGAAGGTCCACCCGGGCCGACGGCTTTGCCTGATGGAGACGACCAACGAAAAACCACTGCTGTCTCAACTGGAGAGTCTGTTCCGGCGTCTACCGCTGTTTGACATCCAAGTGCTTCGCGATGGCGTCTAAGAGTGGGTCAATGGTTTGCGTTTGGATCGCGTGCGGGGGCGACCAATCAAACCACTGAAACGACTGGTGCTCGGTCAACGTGGGTGTCACGGGTTCTTCAATTTCACCCAAGAAGTAAGTCACCTTCTTCTCGAAGACTTCGTCACCGGATCGCTTGTAGCAAACGGGGTAACGAAGCGTAAAACGAAACGCGTCGTCGACGGCGATCTGTGTCGCTTGGATGCCGGTCTCTTCCTCCGTCTCTCGGAGTGCGGTTTCCAAGTCGGCCTCACCCCGATCGCAGTGACCTTTCGGAAGGTCCCAACGATCGGCATGCCGCATCAAAAGAAACTGTCGCGGCGCGCGAGCCAAAATGAGGAAGCCGGCAGCTCGCTTTTGTTTTCGTTGACTTTCAGCCATGCCGCACCTTGCCGGAAAATAGATTCCGCATACAACGACCCTCAGGAGTTTCATTGCCAAGTCGAGGAGAGATCATGAAAATCTACACGCGCACGGGCGACGCCGGGAGCACCGGACTATTCGGCGGACCACGAGTCGCCAAAGACGATGTCCGGATTGAGGCGTATGGAACGGTGGATGAGCTGAACGCGGCCCTGGGCTGCGTCCGATCCGTCGGTGCCGGTGGTGGTGTGGACGAAACACTCGATCGACAACTGGAACTGGTCCAGCGAGAGCTGTTTTCCATCGGTGCGGAACTCGCCACACCGGATCCCGACCAATTCGACCTCCGCGTGATCAGCACCCACCACATCGCTCGGATCGAAAGCTGGATCGACGAGCATGAGCAAGGTCTCGAGCCGCTCAAGCAGTTCATCTTGCCAGGCGGCACGCACGCCGCTTCGATCTTGCACCTGGCGCGTGCGATCTGCCGACGTGCCGAACGCCGTGTCGTTTCACTGGCCGATCAGGAGGGAGTTGAGATTTCGGATGCCGTCATCGTCTACTTGAATCGCCTAAGCGACTACCTGTTTGTGCTCAGCCGTGAGGTGAATTCCCAGGCCGGTCTCGCCGATGTCCCGTGGAAAAAGCCCGAAGAGTCGCCCGCTGGCTGAGCCACGATGCCCGAGTGTACAATGGGCTCCCAAGCGGAACACCTGACCGTCGTCGAGTTGGAGAGGCAAGCACGTGAAAAAAGTTGAAGGCATTGTTCGGCACTTCAAATTGGAAGATGTCAAAAACGCTTTGACGGAACAAGGCATCCACGGCATGACCGTGAGCGAAGTCCGAGGTTTTGGCCGCCAGAAGGGGCATACGGAGATTTACCGCGGGACGGAGTATGCCATCGACTTCGTTCCGAAAGTCAAAATCGAAGTGATTTGCACGGATGAAAATTTGGACACCGTGGTCGACACGATTTTGAGGACGGCCCAAACCGGCCAAATCGGTGACGGAAAGATCTTCGTCACCAACTTGGAAGACTCCATCCGGATTCGGACCGGAGAACGAGGCGAAGAAGCACTCTAACCTCGATGCTCTACCCTCTATGACAGGGCCCTCCCTTTCGGATGTCGTGATGGGTGGGCGGGAACGTTTGCGTCTTGGACGCGAGCGATGCCGTCGCCAACATGAAACCGGCTCTCACGGTTCACAGGTTTCCACTCTCGTTAGTGACTTGTACGACGACCTCGTTTTGGAGGTTTGGAATGCTGCCTGTCGCGAACAATGTGGTGGGCAAGTTCCGAAGGGGCTTGCGTTGGTTGCTCACGGCGGGTTCGGACGCCGCGATCTGGCACCGTATTCCGACGTCGACCTCATGCTGCTCAGCCATTCGCGGCACCTCTCCACGGCGGAACGCATCGCCCAATCACTCAATCGTGACCTCGTCGATATCGGCTTGGATGTCGGATTCTCACTTCGATCCCCCCGCGAAGCTTGCACGCTGTCCTGGCAAGACGCGGTGATCTTCACGTCGCTGACCGAATCACGCTTTCTTGCCGGCAGCCTCCAAGTCTTCCGTTCGTTCTTCGAATCGCTTCGGCGCGGTGCCGCCCGGCGTCGTGGACGTGCGATCAAGGCACTCGTGGAAGCTCGCCGCGAAGAACGAAAGAAATGGGGTGACACCAACTATCTGCTCACGCCCAACTTGAAGAAGTCGCCTGGTGGACTGCGCGACATCCAGGTCATTCGCTGGATCGGATTTGCCCGTTACGGCGAAGTCGACTTGGAAAGACTGCTTCGACTCGGCGCGCTCACCAGTGAAGATTACCGAACCATTCGAAGGGCCTATGACTTCCTGATTCGTTTACGCAACGAATTGCACTTTCGCGAGAACCGCGCACAAGACGTCCTCGATCGTCCCACCCAACTTAAGATCGCGGAGGCCTGGGACTACAAAGGCTCCGAGGGTGTTTTGCCAGTCGAAGCCTTCATGCAAAACCTGTTCGATGTCACGCGCGATGTTCGCTATATCACGCGTTTCTTTATCGATGACAATCGAAGCCGCCCGCTGATCGGACAAGCCGTCGAATGGCTGCGTTCCAAACGTGTCGCCGAACACGTGGTGATGGGACCGACGCATATTTGGGTGGAAGGGAAACACCTGCCGCAGTTCGCCCTTCGCCTCAAAGAAGTTTTGCGGTTCATCGCCCTTGCAAACCACCACAGCCGCCGAATTGGTCATCACACTTGGCAAACCATTCGCATCGCGATGGCGGAGCGACCGCCCGCTCCGCCGGACGCGGAATCGGTCGGCGCGTTTCTGTCGCTGCTCAGCCGTGGAGGCCGACTCGCGGAACTGCTTCGCAGGCTGCACGAGCTTCGCATTCTGGAGCAGTTGATTCCGGATTTTAAGCGAACGCGTGGCCTGTTGCAGTTCAACGCGTATCACAAATACACCGTCGATCGCCATTGTATCCGCGCGGTGGAAGCCGCAACTCGGTTTGCCGATGAATCGTCCGCGATGGGACGGCGATATCGACGAATGAAGGACAAGACGCTGCTGCACCTGGCACTGCTCATTCACGATGTCGGCAAAGGCCTCGAAGAAGAGCATTGCATCGTCGGCGCCCGCATCGCCCGCAAAGTGGGCGAACGTTTTGACTTGGACAAGGGCAGCACCGAGATCCTCGAGTGGCTGGTGCTCGAGCACCTGGCGGTCAACAACGTCGCATTTCGCCACGACCTGAGCGATCCCGAAATCGTGATCGGGTTTGCAAAAAAAGTGGGCTCGATTCGGCGATTGGAATTGCTCATTGTTCATGCCGTCGCGGACCTCGCCGCCGTCGGACCGGGCGTGTTGACCGATTGGAAAATGAAGCTGATCGAAGATCTCTATCTTCGCACGCGGCGATACTTTGAGACGGGCGATCTGCAAATCGACCAAGATGAACTCGCCGATGAAATTCGACTGCAGGTTGCCGAACAACTTGATGATCGAGACTCGACATCGACCAGCCATCGCTTGCTTGCCGAGATTCCTCTCAGTCTGCTGCGGCGAGAAAAACCGGATGAAATCGCGCGGCAAATTTCGCGAGTCGCCGAAGGTCTCGATTCGGGTGAAACGCCGCTTTGTCTACACCAATACGATCCGTTTGCATCGGCCATTCGGTACGTCGTCGTGCATCGTCTCGGCAGCCGACGGGTTGGCATCTTTGCTCGCGTGGCGGGCGCCTTTGTCTCCAGCGGCCTCAACATTCTTCGCGCTGAAATCGTCACGGTCGGGGATGTCGTTTGGGATGAATTCTGGGTCACTGATCCAGATTACTCCGACGAACCTCCCGAAAGCCGCGTCCAACAAATTGCCGACTTAGTCAGGGCCTTATTGATCGATCCCGACAAGCCACTCCCACCGATGCGTCGGAAGTGGTCGGAGCGAAAAAAAGACTCCGATATCGTCAACGTCTTGCCAACCCAAGTCACGTTCGATAACCAAACCCTCGAACGGTTCACGATTGTTTCCCTCTTCGCCTACGACCAAACCGGGTTGCTCTATCGTGTCGCGTCCGCGTTCGCCGAGCTCGATTTGATCATGCACTTTGCAAAGATCGACACCCATCTCGATCAAGTGGCCGACGTGTTCTACATGACGGATGCAAAGGGCCAGCAGTTGGATTCCGAGTACCAAGAATCCGTTCGGCTGAGACTGCTGGAAGAGATTTCGCGGGATAGCGAAACTTAAGCTTTTCATCGGTCTGTAACGCTGGTGCGAGATGGACGCATTACGCACTCCCCTGCCCTCTCACCGGGCGGAAACGATGGCATCGTCACGACGCGAACTTGGAATGGACTTTTTCAACGTGGGCGATCGCTTCTGTAATGAAAGGTGTCTCGAAAGGCAGACAACTACCTGTGAGGCATGGATGCCGCGCCGGCATAGCGGCGAGCGACATGTCGATCGTCACTCCTTTGCACCTCACGGATAGATCCCATGCGTAAACTGTTCAGCCGCTACGCTGTCATGGCAGTGATCGCCGCGTCAATTTCGGTCGCCGGTCCCGCTCACGCCAAGTACGATTTCGACGCCCTGCTCGCCGACGTCACGTTCGGCCAGGAAGCCACCGCACCGCCGGCAGCCGGCGCCGCTGGCGGATTGGTCGGCACGGACAGCGCCCCGCTGGCCATGCCCGCAGCAGCGCCCCCAGCGATGTCGGAACAACTGCCGGTACCACCCGCACCTGCCGCCGCAGCGTCTCCCACCGCCAACCCGCACATGAACGGTGCGGCTCAACCCATGGCCGCACCCATGCAGCCAATGGCCGCCCCCTCGCAACCGATGCACGGGATGCCATCCCACGTCTCCGCGGCTCCCTGCGGTGACGGCTGTTCGGATTGCGGAAGCTGCGCAAGCGGAAAATGTGGCGGCAACGGCTGCTTGGGAGAAGCACACTGCCAACCCTACATGCCACCCCAACTACCGACCTCGACGTTCTATCAATACTGGCGCACGAACTCATGCAACGTCAACGTTTGGAACGGTTTCCGCAATCGATGCCACACCCGTGTCGACTTGTCGTGCAAGAAAAAGTCGCTCTTCGGCGGCTCTTCGAGCGGATGCGGTGACTGCGGCGACGTGTACGCGGCTCCGCCCGCAGTGGATTGCGGTCCGGCCCCTGCCGAGTGGTGTGACTCGGGAGCATGCGACCAAGTCCCCGCCTGCGATGGCTGTGACGGGTAAGCACGCTGCGGTCGGCCGAAGAAAAATTCTGGCCGACCAGTGAATCAGCTACAGGAACGAACGCGAACATGCCGATACTGCCTGTACCATGGATTGGGAGGGTGGAACGATCGGTGCCATCGTTCCAGCACTGATGGGCCATGGTGAGGCAGGGAGGGCTTCACCATGGCCCTTCTCCTTTTCCATCGGTGTCAGCTTTGCAACGACGGCAATCGGACGCAGACCCTCAGTCCATTGACCAACTCTCCGCGAAACTCTCGTCGCTGAAACGTCAGCAGGCCGCCGTGTAACTCGACCACGGATCGTGCCATCGAGATTCCCATCCCAACCCCCACTCCATCGGGCTTGGTCGTAAAAAAGGGCTCGCCCAGCTTGTCGATGATTTCCTCTTCAAGCGGCGGACCGTTGTCATCAATTTCCACCACGATTTCTTGGTTTCGTAGCCTGCAGTAGAGACTGACAATTCCGTCGGCGCCGCGACTTTGGACCGCCTCCAAACCGTTGCTGATTAACCCCAGAAACATCTGTTCGATCTGGAAGGGATCTCCTTTGGCCCGCATCGCCTCGGCGGGAGCAGAAAATCTCAAGGCCGCCTCCATCTCACGCCCACACTCACGCAGGTTGGAGATCACTCGCTGTAGCACGTCCCCGACATCAAACATCTCCACACTCTGCCGAGGCGTGCGAATCCGGCTGCGCATTTGACGAACCAATTCGATCGCTGATTGCGATTCACGCTGAATCGAATCCAACAAAGTGACGGTATTCGGATCCTTGTCCAGATCCAGTGTCGAACGCAACGTGGCCTCGTAACTCGTAATGGCCGAAAGAGGCTGTGCGAGTTTTTGTGACATGATCGCGACCATTTCACCCAAGAGACTCTGCTCCCGGAGTCGCTGAATTTCGGCTGCATATCGACGCGCCGTGATTTCCCGTTCCGCCTCCAGCAATCTTCGCTGGGCTCGCATCCGCTCAATCGAATGCGTCACCGTACGCGAAAGCAGCAGCCCCTTTTCATCGAGTGCGTCGTCTTTGCTCAAGAAGTCCTGAGCACCAATTGCAAGGGCATCCTGCGAGAGCGTCTCGGACGGATTGTCCGTCAAGACGATCACCGGAACCGTCGGGAAATTTTCGCACACCGCTTGAAAGGTAACCGTCCCACGAGAATCAGGAAGCGTTAGATCGAGCAACACTGCATCGATCGGCAACCGCGAGAGCAAATCAAGCGTTTCGACCAACGATTGAGCGAAGAGAACCTCCACTCCGTCGTCACCGGAATTTTCCTGCAACAGGACCTCAATCAGGTCTCTCTGAGGTGGATCATCCTCAACGACCAGGATGTGCGTTGGCTGGGCCAAATCCGCATTCGTGTCAACAGATTGCATGCAATGAGTCGGGAACCCGACGCGTCCTTTTCAGGCGATTCAACTGGCTCGAGAAAAGAAAGAACAGTCAACCGTTCCGCCAGCCCCTGCGGGTCGGTAGTGTGTGCAAGTTTGCTCTTCGGGTCAACTCAGGGGCCCTCCGCCCTTGATCGAGCGAACCCACCATCGGCACCAGTGTCCAAGCGGAAACTAAACTCAGTTCCCGCTTTCACGCCTCGATGCCCCACCGCCCTGCCCTTTACAGTCCAACATCCACGCGGCTTGTGCCCCCGCGCATCCTGGCTGGGGTTCCGCGCCGACTGAGAGTCCTTGCGTCGGGCATTCCGCTGACCGCCTCACTGCAAAGCCCACGTTTTCGACGCCTTCGTGGCAACTCACTTCGAGGCGAGTTGTATTGGCAATCCCTGCCATTCGGGAATCCGCAGCTTGAACTCATTCGCATCGACCCGTCGTGGATCACACTCGCGCGGCGCGATTTACGGGCACTGATCAAGCAACCGGTAGCCCAACCGGGGTCATCCTCCACCGAGCAATCGCATTGGTTCGAACGGCTGTACCAGGTCATCGAGTCCCTTTCCGCGGTCCTGAGCGGAGCCGATCCGGAGCAACTCTGGCAGTTTGCAAAACACCCCCGCGCCGAATCACTTCTTACGCTCCGCCCCGAACTCTCTTCCTTGTTAAATGTCTTCGGGTTTCTCCACTTCACTCAACCACCAAAGCAGTGCCCAGATCGCACGGACTCCGTCGACGATGCATTGACTTGGATTCACCTCCATCGAGATTCCCTCGCCGAGACGGTGACCAATTTTGACGAAACAGATCCCGAATGTGTCGGTTTGCGAGACTCGGTCTCGGTCGCTGTCCTCCTGTGCTGCTTTCGAGATGCGATTCGTCCCCAGGACCTCGACGGTCTCTTCCGACTCTTGAAGAGTCCCGGAGTCATCCACCTTTGTTGGGAGGCACCTGACGAATTTCGTTCCGAACTCCGACGACGACTCTTCTTGGCATTCAACCACCAAACATGCAGTCCAGTTGCGAACCCAATCGAAACAAACAAAACCGGATGCACCCACATTCGCGTGCTTCTTGAGCGTTTGCGATTCCAAGCTCTTGCCTCACGCAGCGGCGTTCTCCGCCTACTCGCGGTCCTTGGCTCGCGCCTCGATCTCCACGCGTTTGATCAAATCGAACATCAGCTCTCGAATGATGTTCGTCGAATGCTTCGCGTTCGAGCCGACCTTCTCTCAAGACAGCCTTCCATTCGCTGGGACACACCGGAGATTGAGTCGCTACGCAAAACCGTGGCGATGATTCCAAGACAGATGGCCGAGTCGTCACGTCCGCCCTTTCAAAGTCTCTGCCTTCTGCTAACCAGCCACCGGTTCACCGACCACGGTGTCGCGTCAACCCTCTGTCACTGGATGCAACTCCCGAACCTCCCGTTCACAAGTGCACTCGACATAGCAAGCCGTTGGATCAAGCAACTTCCTGTCGCCACAAAACACAACGCCTGCAAACGCCTCGCCTCTCTCACCCGTCTCGTGTTCTCAGAATTCATACGTGCAATCAGAACGACCCGTAAGCCTCGCAAACTTCGGAGCACGATCACCCAATCGGTCCAGGGTCACGCGTCGAAACGCTGCCTTCTTCTGCGAGGCATTCTGGATGCAATCTACCACGGGATATCGGGATCGCTGAGCCGACAACAGCAGCGATCCGTCAGGCGATTGGTACGCTTTGTCCAAGACACCAGCGAGCCAAGCCTGGGACTCGAATTTTCCAAGATGACGGACGCAGTCACCGCGTCACTGTCAATAATTTTTCGTCATTACAAAACTCACGACGCAGCAAAATTCGTCAAGGCTCTCCAACACATCAACCCCGCTTGCGCAATCAATGAAGATCAATTGCGGCTCGCAAAGTCCCTCGAATCGAAGGTTGAGAAACAAGCTCGATGCGCGGCATTCCTGATTCACGCGACCGGCCCACGTTGGCAGAGTTTGAATTGGCTGATTGAAAGCCAACCTGGCAAGCATTTCCTTCGACAACTGATCGGGAGTCGCCAACCCGATCGTGTGCTACGGTTGCTGGATTCGATTTCAAGACTTCAGAACATTTGCGATCCACTGCCGACGTGGACTTCACGCCCTTCATCCAACACTTGGATTGCCAACTATCCTCGCAAGCTCCACCAACCCTTGAGTCAATTGTGCGAGGCGGTCAGCTTTCAATTTGACCGAGAGCATTCCGAATCAAAGGAAGAAGACGTTTCGGCACAGACGATTGCAGAAAGAGTTCTCGCATCGGATCTGCCTCCTCTCGAAAAGACTGTTCGAGAACGACGATACTTGCAATCGTTGCTCGACCAAGAATCGAACAGCGATCTCGCAATGAGCACGAGGAAGCGTCGTGGCATAGCCCATCGTGTCAGTGTACTGACGTCTTGGCTTGAATCGCCACCTCCGATTTCTGAACAACGACTCAGCCGCTTGGCCGAAAAGCTGGAGATGCGTGCCAGCTTTGAATTCGAAAAGCGTTGCGTAGCCGGCTATCGAGCAATGATCCGCGAAGTGTTGGAAAAGCACGGCATTGACAACTTCAAGCGTCTTGAGCCTGCGCTCCTCGAACGACTTGTCGGCGGAGTCGTTGAGCTGAACGCTTCCTTCCAAGCGTTGGGTTGGAAAGTCCTTGGCGATGCGGCGCGATTCGACGGAACGGATTCTAAGTGGCAGGACCCATGGTTGGCTCAACCCGCCAACCAGTCATTCCTTCAGAAAATGAAATCGCTTGGCATTGAAATTTCGCCCTGGCTGGACGCGCACCGTGGCCATGTCTTGGAAACCGATTCTGGCACCGGAATCCGAGTCGCCTTCGCGCGTGACCCTCTGAACGCGCTGTTGATGGGCCACCATTTCGCAACGTGTCTTTCGCCGGGTGATATCAACTTTTTCTCAACGATCGCAACCGCCGTCGATGCCAACAAGCAAGTGCTCTACGCACATACAACCGAGGGGACGTTTGTCGGAAGGTGCTTGATGGCGATCGACACGAAGGGGCAACTGCTGGTCTACTCCGCGTATAGCCGATGCCTGCATCAAGAACTTTGCGCGGCGATTCGCCAGTTTGCTTTTCGACTCGCCACGGACATGAAGACGAGCGTCGCAAACGAAGGTGAAGTGGAAACACTCGTTGCTGACGATTGGTACGATGACGGCCCGGTCTACTTCGGTAAAACAGAGCGGAGTCCCCCAGCGCCGACGGCTGACGAATCGGTCCCGACGAGACGACTCGCGATTAAAGCTTACGCGATGCCTGCGCAAATCAATCAAATTGATTTATCCGCTGCGACCAGCGAATTCCTGACAGGCTTGTTCACAGATTTTCACGACGGTCCTCCCGCGTGACGTAGCGTTCCCTTGAAAAAACGCTTCCTTACGGAAGTCAAGGTTCCGACCGAATCGGACATGCGTTCCGTCGCCGCGCTGCGTCTGACCGTCGACTCGTTGATTCCTTTCGAGTAATCGAGACCGAGGCAACGCGACTTCGGACAAAGCGTATGCACTATTGATTCAGTGCCATGTCGATCAGCTCGCGGTTCGCCCGTGTTCCGAGAGCTCCGATCACTCCATACGGACTCGGAGCCCCGGAGCGAATGCCATCGCCCTGTCCGACGCGGCCTTCACCGGAATCGATCGAGTCCGAGATAAAGATCACGGCGCCGTCACCCATCAAGATGTGAGCCCCACCGACGTGACGGCTGCTGATGGACCAGTTGCCCGCAGTACGTTCATTGGGACCGTGCAAACACAACTCCGTGTTTGGAGCCCGATTCGTGGTGACACCCGTGTGCATACTCGCGTAGTTCGCCCAGCTGAATCCGCGACGGACACCTTGGGCAACACCCTGCGGATATGCCGATCCATCATCGTTGCGAGGGTCCTGAGCCGGAAACCGATCCCACAACCAAAACGAGGGACGTTCGGGATCAATAAACGACTGCGCATCTTGGCAGGCAAACGTACCGGCACCCGTCAAGATGACGCTGCGACCGCCCGACTGTGACACATCAAACATTCCGCGCGAGCGAACATCGTTGTCCAGCAGACTCGTCATGATCTCACCCGACATGATCGTATTGGACAAGCCATCCAATATGTCGCGAAACTTGGTGGCCTTGCGCGTCACAAATGTGCCGCGTGACCAACGACTCACACGCACGGCCTGTGCCGACGACGGTGATAAATAGTCACCGTGAAAGGGATTCGTCAGCCCAACATTGCTGGAAACAGCGCTGTCTCCCAAACACGCCGCGTAATTAGTTCGTCCAAGCGCAGGCAGCCCCACACCGGGATCACTGGGACAACGAAAGGTCGGGATCTCGGTAATCCATGGCAAATAGTTGAAGTGGCCTGTCTGTGCACTCGGCCCCATCGCACTCCAGGCCGGAACGCGGCGTGAACCATCCGCATTGGTGGCGAGCGGATTCGCGATGCGTTCCCAAAGCGGCTGCTGCTCAAGGAAGGGCAACAACCCGACCAAGAAACTCAGCCCCTTGTTGTTCGTCCGCGTCGAATAAGCCGACAAGCTATTGCCCGCCGAGTAGTCCATCCCCGACCCGCCACCTTGCATCGGCAAGTTTCGGAATGCGGAATGGTAGTTCTGCGCCGCGAGGCCGACCTGCTTAAAGTTGTTACTGCAACTCATCCGCCGAGCCGCCTCGCGTGCCGCTTGAACCGCCGGGAGCAACAGTCCTACCAGCACGCCGATAATGGCGATCACAACCAGCAACTCGACCAGCGTAAATGCGCGTCGATTCAACGGAGACTTCATATTCATTTGCTATTGCGGGTCATAGGAATCGCCACCGTCTCCGGTGGGAGTTGGTTGGGTCTCAAGGGATGCATCCGTGTCTACGCCGGAGTCATCCGAGGCTTGCTCGATGACCTCATCCGGAACGCGGTTTGAAGCGTTCATCCGAGCCTGCTCGGCCTCCGAAACCTGATACGGGTTTTCGGAAACATCGATCGGCCCCCCTTGATGATTGCTGCCGCACCCGGCCATCGCACTAAACGTGACCCCCGCGCACAAAAAAACGCCCATTAATACCTTCCGCTGCGGCATCACTCCACCAACTCTCTTGAAGAAGACAACCTTCATCGCTACACGGAAGTTCAGTATAGCGACAAATTTGGCAACGGGAGATCAATAACTGACTGGCCC
>JBCBOO010000058.1:0-26523 GCA_039821235.1 Planctomycetota bacterium | reverse complement strand
CCCGCGAACTCAGTGTTTCGGATCGAGTTTTATTACTTGGAACTCGCCACGACACGGATCGATTGGTTGCCGCACTCGATGTGTTCACACTCTGCTCGTTGAACGAAGCCTCACCGGTCTCAATCTTGGAAGCGTTGGCGTGTGGCGTTCCCGTCGCCGCCACAAATGTCGGATCCGTCGGGGAATCCGTCGTCGACGCTGAAACGGGCTTCTTGTTTGAAAGCGAAGACCTGGCCGGAATGTGCGATGCAATCGAGCGTTTGCTAAACGACAACGACTTGCGAGAAGCGTGCGGACAACGGGGCCGACAGCGCGTCATCCAAACCGGGTCACTGCAGGCGATGGTTCGAGGCTATGAACGACTCGTGACCGATCGATTTGAGGCCGCAACGTCAGGTTTGCGTGCGTCCGCGCCACGCGATTTGCCGTCCGGTCAAATGATTAAAAAGTGCCAACCACTGAAGCACTAGGAAGGCAAGTGTTGCCGGAATATGACAACACGCACCCAGCCAAGATTGCTTCAGGCGCGCCGCCGCGACAAAACGTGGAACGTGCGCCACCACCAACGCACCCAACGACAATACGGTCGCAAGGATCTGCTGCTGTTCAATGGCCCAGGCGGTCGCCAGCAACGGAAGGACGCTGCATCCAAAAAGCAACACCGTGAAGATCACGATGACGCGCGGATTGGCGATCCCTTCGATCGCATTTTTGAGTGCACCACGAACGACTTCAGCCGTGTTCGTGTACATGCGGCAAGACGCGAGCCGAGTTCCATCGACGACATCGGTCGTGAGGCCGTTTTCGCGGTACGCCCTGGGAAGCTTGACGCCGTCATGCCTTGACTGCCGAATCGCTTCGTGAGTCCCCGCTTTGATGTAGTCTTCACGCCTCGATAAAAACAGCTGGCCGCAACCGGCTGCCAAGCTCGGGCTGCCGTCACTACGCATTCGAGAGAACGGCAAATAGCACAACAAGATAAAGTGCATCATCGGGATCAGCCATGTCTCAAACCACGTGCCGGTGATCTGATTCGGAAACGCGCTCAACAAGCCGACTTGATGGTCATTTTGGTAGCGGATCAGACTTGCCAGCGAAGTGGGCCGGAGACGGACGTCGGCGTCGATGAAAACGAGCCATTCATGGGCGGCTGCGTCGGCCAGCTGTTTGCAAGCGTGCTGCTTCCCGTTCCATCCCTCCGGAAGTGGTTTTCCGGAAATCAACCGGACGCGTTTGTCGGTTTCCGCAATCTCGGCAACGATCTCGGCGGTACGGTCTTCCGAAGCATCATCCATCACGACGACTTCGGCATCGATGTGCTCGCAGCCGAGCGCTGATCGAATGCAATGCCCGATGCTTTTCTCTTCATCCCGCGCAGGGATCAAGACCGAGACCTTCGGCGCCGGCATTTCCTCCGATCGGAACGGCGTTGACAAGTCGGCGCAAAACAGCGGAAGGTTCACCAGGAACATGACCGCCGGAAAAACACTTAGCAACAATGCAATGATCGCAAGAGTCAGCACCATCAGAACTGATCTCCGTGCGTGGCACGATACGGCTGGCGCGTCGCCAACGACTTGATCCTTCGGAATGAATCATAGAACCAACCAGTGCCCTTTTTTCCGGCCAGCAAATTGTCAAACGGTTCGGATGATCGGGCGATCACCATTTCCGACAGACGCGACTGTGTTTCCCGCAACTGCTCGGATAAATAAGTCGACCATTGTGCCTTCGTCCAATCGGGGTGATCGGAAAGCAACGTGGGTGGACTGAGAGACGTAAAGCAAATCGGAAGACGCTCGTCCCAGAATGCGTATTCCAACGCAATCGCAGCGACGACCGCGTTGTCTTCGCGGTGGCAGAGGTGCGCGAGTCCCGGCATCAACGTCGCCTCTTGATCACGAACATCCGAGAAGCGGCCTTCGGGTGTGATCCAAAGCGCGGCACGATCACGCCGCAATACCTCGCGACTTCGCAATAAAAATTGCGCGGCGCCCGTTTTACTTGAGAGTCGTACGCCAAAAAAACCAAGACGCTCAAACACCTTGTACTGCTCAAGCGCTTCGGCATCGATGGGTGCGTAAAACGAGTACCCTTCGAACAGCGTTCGATTCAAAAACTGCGCCGTTAACGGATCCCACCATGACGGATGGTTGGCGAACAAGATGATCGGCCTACCGTCTGCAAAATTCGAATCGGGTCTCCGCTCACGATCGACCGCGAAGCAGTGAAAATGCCTCTTCAAGTACCCACGAAGGAAGCGATGGAATCCGTCGAGAAACCACTTCGCCGGCTCCTTCAGTGTCGAGTCATTTAATGAAACCTCAGCTTTCACGGAATACCTGGTGCTATTTCACGTTGCTGAGTTTGCCGCCGCGAACATCTTGGTCCAGCGAATCAGCGGCAATCCAACCACTCATCATCACCATCGGCATCCCGGGACCGGGGTGGGCGGCGCCACCGGCCAAGTAGAGCCCATCCACATCCTTGCGCCGGTTCCCCGGCTTGAAGGCCCCCAAATACTTGCCGTGACTTGCCAGTCCGTAGATGGCGCCATTAAGCACGCGATAGCGGTTGTGAATGCCTTCGGGCGTGAGGGACGCCTCATAGACAATCGCATCGCGGATGCCTTCGGTACCGGCGCACGATTCCAGTTTGTCCAAGATGACTTCGCGGTACTCCGGCAGCATCTTCTTCCAATCATGGTGTTCACGCAGGTAGGGCGTGTGTACCAAGATATAAAGAGCTTCGCCACCCTCCGGCGCAACGTTTGGTTCCGTGACGGCGGGAGCACACACATATGCGGTCGGGTCGGGAGCCGGCTCTCCGCGATCGTAGATGTATTCAAATTCCTTCTCCGGGTCTTTGGAGAAGACAAAGTTGTGATGCAACAACTGCTCGTACCGACGATTCAACCCGAGGTACAAAACGACTCCGCTGCAAGCGGGCGAGTGCCGGTTGGACTTCTCGAACTTTTCCGCTTGCGGCGTTTCGCTGAGAAGCTCACGGTAGGTTCGAACGGCGTCACAGTTACTGACGACCGCGTCGCACGGCAGTGTTTCACCCGAGGCAGTGATCACCCCCGTCACACGTTTCCCGCTGGTCTGAATCCGCATCACGTCCACACCCGTGCGAACCTCCACACCGAGGTCGAGCGCGAGTTTGCAGAGGGCTTCGGGAACCGCTCGTGTGCCACCAACGGGATACCAAATCCCCTCTTCGGTCTGCATGTGCGCGATGCTGCAAAGTACCGCCGGGGACGCGTAGGGCGATGAACCCACGTACTGCGTAAAGTGGTCCATCATCTGAGCAGCACGGGCGTCGGGAACGTGCGACCGCACAACCGAGGCGACGCTCTTTCCCATCTTCAGTGACAGCACGTCCTTTAACACGGACAACGAAAACGCCCCGCCAACATCCATGGTGTCTTTCAGTCCGCCGACCGACTTCCAAAAGAAGAAGCGATCCGAAACGCCGTGCAAGTGTTCGCTAAGTCCGATGAAACGTTCGTACCCTTCGCTGCTGATCTCGCTGCCGGTGAATTCACGCAGCCTGGCTTTCATCTCTTCGGTGTTGGACACCAAATCCAAGACGCTGTTCTCGGCGGCATTGCCTTTCCCATCGCTTTCGAAAAAGCATCGCCACTGCGGATCGAGCGGCAAGATCTCCAAGTAGTCCTCCATGTTCCGCTCGGCTTCTGCGAAGACACGTTTGAGCACACTTGGGACCGTCAGAATGGTCGGTCCCATATCGAACCGAAACCCTTCGGCGGTATGCTGCGCGGCTTTTCCGCCGACCCAATCGTTCTTGTCGAGCAGCGTGACGCGATGTCCGCGAGCCGCCAGCACGCAGGCACTGGAAAGCCCCGCTAATCCGCCCCCGACGACGACGACGTTCAGGCTGTTAGTGTCGGCTGCAATCATGATCTACTCAATCGTCCAACGTTGAATGGAATTCCCGGACGAAGTTCTGCGAGTTCGTCCAGAACATTGTCACCGTGGGCAAGGCGTCTCAGGCATGACCAACCCCGCGGAATCAGGCGTCTGGCGGCATGCGTCTGCTCTTTTTGACCCCGTCGACGATCCTCCGCAACCCTGCGAGACGTTTTTGCAGCCCGCGAGAACTAGAAAAGTGAAGCAAACCGTGAAGTATTTCTTCATCGCCAAGTTGGCGCGGTTGTAGGTGTGCGGCAAAACGCCCGGCTCGCGTACTGAAGACTCTCGGCGTTGTCATCGCCAAGAGTCCCTCCGCTCCACGCGTCACTCCGAATCCACTGCGTCCTCTTCCGCCAAAAGGAACCCGTGGATCCGCGGTCGGCACGATCAGGTCATTGATGGAAATGCTGCCGACGTTCAGCCGAACCGCCATTCGGCGAGCCGCGGCTGACGGCCCAAAAACGCTTGCCGCCAACCGATACGGGCACTCATTGACGATCTGGATTGCGTCATCCACTCCCTCCAGTTCGATCACCGAAACCACGGGTGCAAACAAATCAGCCTGGGCAATGGAGTCCTTGGCGTCAACGCCGCGTAGGACGACCGGAGCCAAGCGACCTGATTCCCGTAACTCCGATTCGTCAAAGCGGCCGATCACGTCCGACGCCCCCGTCTGAATCGCGGCGACAATTTCGTTGGCCACCGCATCGCGTGCGGACGGATGAACGATCACCGGCGGCTCACCAGATAGCTTCTCCTTCAGCCTCTCGATAACGACAGCAGCGTCGTCGTTTTGAATGATCAGCCGTCTTGGTCCAATGCAAGTCGCACCTCCATTGAACAGCAGCCCAAAGCGCAAGGCATCGGTTAGCCGTTCCAAATCAAACCCGGGCAATGCAATCACCGCATCACAGCCGCTGAGCTCCATGATGCATGCGGACAGATGCTTGGCCGCAGCCCCCAGTACTTTTCCGCCCGTCTCGGCCGCTCCGGTAAGCACGATCAAGTCGGGACCTTGGTCGACGGCCTCGATCGCCGCTTGCGTGCTGGACGAAAGTAGCTGCAACTGACTTGTCGGAACGCCACCGCGATGAAAACAGTCCACCAGAATTTCCGACGCAGACTCGGTTCCGGGCGCGGGTTTGAGCTGGACTCGATTCCCAGCGGCGAGTCCCTGCGCGACCTGGACGCCGGGCAAAAGCAAGGGATAGTTCCATGTACCCAACACCAAGACGTTACCGTGAGGTTGCCTTTCAATCCGCGTACGCACCCCCCAAAGCCATGCGGGGCGATCACGCATCCCGAGACGTCGGGGTTTCAGAATTCGCGGACCACGACGACCAATGAAACGCAGCGCCGCGGACAGCGGCAGCATCTCGCTGGTAATCGTCTCGACGGGATCAACACGTTGCTCGGACGTGCAAGCGTCGATCAAGTCTTGCGACACATCGCAAAGCCGCGCCGACGCAGAGGCGACGACGCGGCAACGATGTTTGACAGGGAGGTCCGACCAGCGAGAACGTAATGAGTCGGACGACATGAACAAACCGATGGGCTAGCGGGAAAGCTGCCCTGACTTCTGTGCCTTGGCAACCTCTTTTTGGGCGACCAAGAAGTTATCGATTTGGGCGTTCGCCTTCAATCGATCAAATTCCTTCGCCATCGCAACATTCAGTTGCTTTTCCAGCAGGTCGCGGGTGAGTTCTTCGCGGACCGCATCAGGATCTTGGACCAGTGGACGGGTTCGCCCTTGGCATTTGAGCAAGATGTACTTACTGCCAACGACGACGACGCCACTGAGCTCCCCGGGCTTGAGCGCGAACGCAGCCCGTTCGATCGTGGGTTGACCGCTGAATTGACGGATCGGCGGGACCTTTCCAAAGTTGTCCGCCGACACCGGCTCGACGCTGTAATCGGCAGCCAATCGGCCGAAGAATTCCTCGGACGGATTGTCACGAGCCATTTTCCAGACCTTGCGTGCCGTTCGATCATCGCCAAGCACACAGGCGAGGACTTCGACTCGCTCGCCGAAGTGACTTTGAAAGCCTCGCTGGAAGTCCGCTTCCGTGACCTGGACGTTGTCCTCGACCAACTTCTTGAGTGCGACGCTGGGCCAAACGGCGTCCTTGACGTAGATATCGTAGGTCGTTTGGCCGTCGCTCTTGACCGACGCCAACCACTCTTCCAAGTTGGCGGTGCCGTCGGAATTGACGAAACCATAGCTGATCGCGGCGCGTGCGATTTCCGCTTGGATGTCTTCGTTGGTCACCGTTTTCTTGGCAGCTCGCAATGCTTGCGAGAGCATCTTGAAGTTGATTTCGGCTTCGAGCACTTCTTCGCCATGAAGCTTGACGCATTCCGCCGACAGCTGCGAAATCGTGAGTTTCTGGTTATTGACGATGGCCGCAACACCGGGGTACTGGGCCGAAAGCTGAGCGTCGCCGTAAACCTTTTGGATGTTTGCATCAACCTGTAGCTTCGTGAACAATTGGCTGGCGGCGCCCTTCATCTTTTGGTCACGAATTCGATCTTTAATTTGTTCTCGAATCGCTGGCATCGCAGCCGCGTTCGGAGTCGCGGCCGGGATGCGGCGGACCGACTGCAAGATTACCCACTGGTTGCCAATCGAAAGCACCGGCGACACTTGACCATCTGCCAAAGCGAACGCGGCTTCCTCCAACCGTGAGTCACCGGTGTTGCGGCGGATGGGTGGAATCAAGCCTCCGACACTGGCACTGACTTCGTCTTCGCTGTTGGATTCGGCGAGCTTGCCAAAGTTTTTCGGATTGCCCATCGCTTCGGCGTGCAACATGCGAGCCTTGCCTTCTTCGCCGACCATGATCATGCGGCACTTCACCGCTTCTCCATACTCGGCTTGAAAGCCACGCTCAAATTCTTCCTGGGTCGGTTCGACTTGATCGGCGACCAGCTTTCGCAGCGACAGCATCGGCCAGATGATCTCGCGAGCGTAATGTCCGGGCGAAATGTCACGCTCATCTTGCAACAGTTGCAAGTAAGACTGCACGTCCAAACCGAACTTGGTCGCCAGACGCGTGATCTCTTGGTTGATTTCGTCTTGGGTGACTTGCAGCCCGCGATCCTGGCAAGCCTGGAGGATCAACTGGCGGTTGATCATGTTGTTATCGAGCACGTCGTTGCCGTAACGCTCCAACGTTGCCTTGGCGAGCATTTGTCGCGTGATCGGATCCGCGTTGACGACCGCGACCACGGCGTTGGGGTTGGTGTCGGCGGCACTTGCCGGCTTCGCCGGTACGGCGAGCGAACTGAGGACGACGGCGGTCGCACAAAGCAATCCGAACGCCTTTGCGATTGGTTGGTTTCGGTGATGAATCACCATCACGATCACTCCTTTGAATCGTTACGCGGAACCATAGCGGTGGGTGGCAGCATGCGAAAATCGCGTGTGGCCAGTGCGACCCTAGAAAAATTCCCATTTTGACTCAAGTCGAGTTTCCAGACATGCGTGCCGCTGACCGTTCGGGTTGATACAGTCTGAACGAGAGTTGCCTCAATCGCGAAAAAGTCCGAAAAGTCCCCTGCGCCGGGCTGGGTGATCACGCAGCGTTTCCAGTTCCGATCCATTTTCGAAATCCAGCCCTTCCGCTCGCCATCGCTATCGAAATGAAACGCTCCCAAAAAAACCGTCGGGCACGACGCCTACGTGTGGAATCGCTCGAAAGCCGTCACTTGATGGCCGTGGTTTTTGAATTCAGTTTTAACGATACCGACGGTACGGGCTTTAACGCCGCCGGTGCGACGGGCCAGGAGCGTCGAGAAGCCTTGCAAACCGCAGGACAGGTCTTCGGAACGACCGCGCTCTCGGAATACGACGCCACCATCCAGATCGCAGTCTTGGGCAACGCGCCCCCGCTGGCGTCGGCAGGTTCAAATTTCGCGGGCAATCCAACCGGCGGAGGATTCGGAAGGACGAATGTGATTCGGAACAAGATCCTCAGCAACGGCGCGACCGATTTGAATGGTTCCGAAAGTGATGGATCCGTGTCGTGGAATTTCGATCAGACCACCTGGGAATATGATCTCAACACCACACCGTCTTCCGATGAGTTCGATTTCTATTCCACGCTCTATCATGAACTGACACACGCGATGGGATGGTCGCACGGCATCGGCGACAACTCACAGCCGTCATGGAACGGACAGGACGCTTTCGGCGATGGCGTTCGTGCCAGTGACGGTGGACAAGATCGTCCCGGTGAATGGACGGCCTACGATCGTTGGTTGTCGGACGCCAACGGAACACGCGTGATTGATGAAAGTGCACTCTTGCTGAACTCACTTTCCAACTGGAACACCCTACAAGTCGGTGGCGCGAGTCCCGCCGGCGGTTTGTTTTTTGATGGCCCCAATGCGAAAGCCGCAAACGGTGGGAATCCAGTCGGCTTGTACACGCCCAACCCGATCCAGAGCGGCAGCAGCATTTCACATCTTGATGATGACAATAACGCGTACTCTGGAATGATCATGCTGGCGGCGGCGGGCGCCGGCCCGAGTGCTCGGACCTTCACCGACATCGAACTTGGGATTCTTAAAGACATCGGTTTCACCGAAATTCAGCAAATCGGATCGGCGCCGGCTGGTGGAGGTGACGGAGGAACCGGCAGCGGTGGTGGTAGCACCGGCAGTTCAAAACTCGATACGATCGGACTCTATCAAGGGGACGCATCGCTCTTTCATCTCAAGAACTCCTTCACGGCAGGTGCTTCGGACGAGTACTTTTCGTTTGGGCCTGCGGGCGGAGGATGGACGCCACTCGCCGGGGACTGGAATGGTGACGCAACCGACACCATCGGTCTTTACCAACCCGACGCGGCGTTGTTTCATCTCAAGGACACGTTCTCCGCGGGAGCTTCGGATCAGTACTTTTCCTTTGGCCCCATTGATTCCGGTTGGATTCCACTTTCGGGAGATTGGAACGGTGATGGGACGGACACCATTGGGCTGTATCAGCCAGACAATTCCATCTTTCACTTGAAGGACTCGTTTACCGCAGGTGCGTCCGATCACTTCTTTGCATTCGGTCCCTCTGGCAGTGCCGGATGGTTACCGGTGGTCGGCGACTGGGATGGGAACGGCAGCGATTCGATTGGCTTGTATCAACCGGATGCATCACTCTTTCATCTCAAGAATTCACTTGCATCCGGCTCGGCGGACGTGTTCTTCGCATTCGGTCCCGCCAGCGGAGGTTGGACGCCCATTTCGGGTGACTGGAACGGAGATGGAACGGACACGATCGGACTCTATCAGCCCGACATTTCCCTCTTCCACCTCAAGGACTCCTTTACCGCCGGCGCGTCCGATCAATACTTCGCGTTCGGCCCTGGTAACAATGCCGGCTGGATACCATTGACCGGAGATTGGAACGGGCCGAATTCGTCTTCGTCCAATCGAACGCGAAAAGAGCTCGTTGCGCCGATCGACGCCAAAAAGAACACGGAGACAGAGCGAGCGATTCCATCGGAACCGATGATTCTCGCAAGGACGGAAAAGCTGGTTTCTGTGTCCGATGTCCACGTCACGGAGACACCGCCGCAAGCACCCAATCAGCCGACCCGCCACGGCGACAAATCGGAAGTTGAGTTGCTGTTGCTCGATGAAGTGTTTGCCGAATGGACAAGCCGGGGATAGCCGTTAGCCGGCCTGAAGCACGGGTAAATCAGCAAGCGGCTTGGGTTCCAAACCCAACTTGCCATAGACAGAGCTTCCAAATCCGCCTCGGTAGCGTGGATGCAGCACTTTCCCGGGCAACTTCACACGGCGAAAGAACTCCGGGTCGGGGCGTTCGGATTCATTGATTCGGCCTTGAATCGACTCGCCCTCTTTTAAGCGAACGAACGGCGGTGCACCTCCGCTGCTGGAACCGGTCGACCAGAGCATCGTGTTTCCTTCGACGATTTGAAGGTTCGAATAGTACGGTGCAATCGTGACGGTTCGCGTCTCCCGAGACAGGATCATCTCGTAGGTCACCGTTTGCTGTTTCGAACGTCCCATGTTGCACTTCATGACGATCTCAGCTCCCGAATCGACGACCCAACCGGCCTGTCGTATCGCGGCCTCGGTGGCAGCCGAAACTTGGCTGTTGTAGGTGCCACAATCCGTTTCGATACGTATGCGTGTTCCGGGCGTGAGTGTCCAAAGCCGATCGCGATCGACGCGGCTGACGGTTTCGCGAACCGAGTCGCCCGGCAACTCGACGGCACCGATCACGAAGGCTTGCTGATCGCCTTCTCGCAGCTGCACCCCATAGCAGAGCCTTCCGGAAACGACCTTGGAAACCTCTCGAAAACCGCTGCCCCGAACGACGTCTCGAGAGTTCGGTTGATAGCTCCAAATCGGCAACTCACGGTCCAAGTCAAAAAGTGTTTTGCCGTCAACGAGAAGCGATCGTTCATCGACCCATGCGAGTGTTTGTCCAAAGGGCGAGCCGACAGAGCTTGCCTCGTAGCGCTCCGGTGGATCGCTGGAACCGAGATGCCAAACGGCCAACTGATGATGCGTGAGCACGGCGAGTTTTTCACCGCTTGCATCAAACGCCACCCCGGAGGCTCGATCGCCTTCGACGGGCAACGTTGCCAGCGTGTCGCCCGTCGCCGTGGCAATCACACGAACTCCTTTGTCCTCGGGCAACGCCAAGTAGCGGTTCCCTGGGCTCGTCACCGGTGGAGCATCAAAGAACGATTCTTGCTTGATCTCATAAACGGCTTCGCGTGACGTGACATCCCAAACGACATAACGCGAATCGCCCCAACGATGAATGACGCGATCACCTCCGACAAACTCGGCGAACGGAGTTCCGCGCCCGCCTCCCTGGTCACTGGTCCACCGCACGATCGGTTTCGCCTTGTCAGTTTTGGGGCTTGCGGACCAGAGGGTCAGTGCGTTCTTGCCGTCGTCACCTTTGCCGACGGTGAGGACTCGCTGCGACGCCGCATCAACGGCCAGCAACAATTCACCTTGTGGAATCGATTGAACCTTGCGGACTTTGCCGTCGGCAAGCGTCGCCCAAACGAGGCGGCCCGGAAAGTCCTTGGTCTTTGAGTTATTGGAACCGGTCGCCGCTGCCATCCAACCGGCCGACGATCCGATCGGATACAGCGACAGCAACCCGTCCCAGAAATCCAGTTTCGGGAAAACCGCACCACCACTGGGAACGGCCATCGCCACCTTCGGCGGATCCGCATAAACAGAGGCCAGCTCAGAACTCGTTTGCCAAGCGGACCGCTCGCCAAGTGCCGCCACAGAAAACGACTCGACCGGCGGCGGTGGAATGACCTTCAGAGGCGCGTTGCCGATGATCCGTTTCAGTCGTTGCTGATCCGCTTCGGCGAGCTTGTCCACCGGCACGGTGATTTTCGAATCGGTGTCCAGCCGATACAGCGTGACCGTTCGCGCGTCTCGATCCGAATCCACCACGGCGGCTTTGATCGAGAAAGAGCCGCTTTGGTCTTTCCAGACATAGATCGGTGAAATCACATCGGATTGCCACGCGTAGCGAGTTTCTGCAAGCGCGACCTTTCGCTGCTGAGTCGAACCAGCAAACTCCAAATCCACCAGCACTTGATTTCGAGATACATCCACCACGACGGCGGGCCGCCAATCGCCCAGGAAATAAGCTTCGACATTCTCACCCGCCTTGGGTTTCAGTTTGATTCCGGGCGGCATCCCGCGTTGGGCGAAAGCAGGGTGGCTCGTGGCGAGACAAACCAAGAGTAAGAAAGTGACTGCGCAGCATGATCGACTGCGAAACGGCGTTGGCATCATGGGTGGGAAGTCCACGAGTCAGAGGGGAGGTTTCGACCCGAAGAGTTTAACTGGACAGCGCTACGCAGTGTCACTGCAGTACTTCTTTCGATCCCGAAGCGTGACGGGTGAACCCGTCGTCGACCAGCCGATCCGTGTTTCATTCGCTTGAAACACGATTGATTCATGCCACTTATGCGGCGGGAAAGGCGACGTGGCTTCGCGGTTCGTCCGCAAGACGCTCCATGCCATGGGTTCCCAGCGTCACATCGGCGACTTCGAAGCCGTGGCGAAAGAGCAGGCTGAATTCTCGATGGCTCAACTGACGGAGAGTCGTTTCCATCGAAGCGACTTCGTTGATTTCAGCCCGTGTCAGCCGGTGGTCGGCATCGGGCGAGTGTTGTCGAAGGGTTCCACTGGTATCGCGTCCCATGCGAAGGTAAACACCACTGCCGGGATGATTGCGAAAATAGTCCATCAACGTACGTGCTCGAACACTGCGAACTTGGTCAGTCGCAACATCCACCAAACGCAAGGTGGCTTTCAAATAACCGGGGTTCCACCACGAGTGGCGAGGCATACCGGGAAGGTGCCGCGAAGCATCACTGACCATCAAAAAGTCGGTTCCTTCACACAGTCCCACCCCCGGCTTGTACAGCGACTCCACTCCCAAGTTGTCGTAAACGCCGCCGTCCCAAAGGTGCAATCGACGGTACCGCGGACGAAACTCGGCAGCGGGTTCTTCGCTGAGATCAAACCAGCGATAACGAGGACTCTTGATCACCAACGGCCCAATCAATCCGGGCACGGCAGCGGAGGCGGCGAGTGCGTTTGCCAGTCGAAACTCCGGATGAAGGACATACTTGGTTTTATAGTCCCCCATCAGGTCACGTTGGAATCGCCAGTTCTTTCCTGTTTGAAAGCAGGTCGCATTGATTAACCAACTCGGTGACTCGGGCAATTGTCCCAAGTAGCCTTCGATGCCCCATTGGCGTTCCAACTCGTCACCCAAAATCGTCGCCCGGCCGGAAATTAAACGCCACGGACAAAGAAGAGCTTTGCGAGCATAGGCCCACTGCAAGTCCTTGGTCGTCAGTCGCTCATGAACGTGGGGAACGACGTGATTGAGAAAATCCTGGCTGGTCGGCCACTGCTGATTCGCAGCTCCGAAAATCAAGCCCGCCGCCAAACTGCCGCCCGACACACTCGAGATGATTTTGACGTTTCCGAGAAGATCTTGCCGCGCGAGTCGTCCCAGCACGCCGAGATGAAACACCGTAGCGCGGACACCACCGCCGGAAAGTGCGAGAGAAATTCTCATTGGGATCTAAGACATTGGAGTGACGAGCACGGAAACGGCGGCGTTTCGGGTACCGCCGGGAGCGTAACGGGTGCCTTTGGGAAACCGCCACCTCAATCTCCGCACGAAAAGATGCTGTGGAGGCAACGTCGTTCGCATGCAGCTTCTTTGATCACGCTTCTTAAGGCCGAACGCGTCATCTGGTATCGCCCCCATCGCATGTATACTCTCTGACCGTGACGGTCGGATGCGTTTCGGCCTCGGTTACCAGCAAACCGTTGACGGAACGTACGCCCGCACCTTTCGGCGGATGACGTCAACGTTTCGCGAGCCCTTTCCGGCTGATTTGGACTTATGAGTAAGAACGGGAATCCCCCTTCGAAAAAAGACATGAACACCGACGATCTCCGGATCGTCGCGATGAAAAACCTGATCGCACCCAAAGAATTGTGCGCCGAAATTCCGCTCAACGACACGGTCGCGGAAACTGTCGTCGACGGACGGACGGGAATCCAACGCGTGCTGGCCGGTCAAGACGATCGCTTGGTCGTCGTCGTCGGACCGTGCTCGATTCATGATCCGGAAGCCGCCTTGGAGTACGCGGCGCGACTCAGCAACGAACAGGCACGTCACCGCGAAGAACTTCTGATCGTGATGCGAGTCTATTTTGAAAAACCGCGCACGACCGTCGGCTGGAAGGGACTGATCAATGATCCCGGGTTGGACAATAGCTTTGAGATCAATCGGGGATTGCGAACCGCTCGCGGACTGCTGCGTGACATCAATGCGATGGGACTGCCGACCGGAACCGAATTTTTGGATTTGATCAGTCCGCAATACGTCGCGGACTTGGTTTCCTGGGGCGCGATCGGTGCCCGAACGACCGAGAGCCAAGGACACCGAGAACTCGCCTCGGGGCTCTCTTGCCCGGTGGGCTTCAAGAATGGAACCAGCGGGAACGTCCAAATCGCCGTCGACGCCATTTGCTCGGCCAGCCGGCCACACCATTTCCTCTCGGTCACCAAAGACGGCTCCTCGGCGATTTTTTCGACCGCCGGCAACCATGACTGCCATGTCATCCTGAGGGGAGGTATTCATATCAACTACGATGCCGCGAGTATCGACATGGCTTCGGACCTACTGGAGAAAGCCGGCCTGGAACCGCGGTTGATGGTCGACTGCAGTCACGCCAATAGCCGAAAGAAGCACCACCGGCAACGATACGTCTGCCGTGATCTCTGCAATCAAATTGCTCACGGAGAATCGCGGGTGATCGGCGTGATGGTTGAAAGCAACCTGCTTGAGGGCAATCAAAAGCTCAGTGACACACCGCTGGAGCGTGGCGTCAGCATCACCGACGCGTGTATCGGATGGGAAGACACGGAATCCGTGCTGGCGGAATTGTCCGCTGCCGTCCGGCAAAGACGCGAACATCAAGGGATGCCGCTGCGGGTGGCGCCCGAGACAGTTTAGACCTTCGAGATTGCCTGACTTCGGGGGTTCGCCAAAGCTGTGTCTTGACGCTCCCGCTCGCGACTTGGTACTCCGCAGCAAATCGCTCTGCCATCAAAACGCACCTGTCACAAGTTGACCTGGCGTGTTCAACGGCAATTAACGAGTTGCTGATGTCACGTACTTACTGTCTTGTCCTGCTGGCGATCGCCATCGTTTGCCCGCGCGAGTCGCTTTCGCAAACGCTGCCAAACGCAATCCCTTCGGTGCTTGCCCCGCAAGCGGAAGCCGACGTGCCGCGCTTTCGTAAGCAGTTTTTTCAGGGTTTCGATGTTCGGGCAGGATTCTTCGGGGACGTCAAAGGCGGTGGCGAAGCCGTCAATCAGACCTTCCAAGACGTTCGCGCCAGCTTTGGCGTTCCGCTGTTTAGCTTGGATAACTTGCTGGCCGTGAGCCCGTCTTTTCGCGTGGATCAAGTGGATGGTCCCGAAGGCATCGGTGTCGATGTCCCGGAGACGCTTTACAACGTCGGCGTCACTTTCTTCCACCGCAAGCAATGGGCGCCGCGGATTTCGACGCTTCTGTTGGTCACACCTTCGATCCGCAGTGACTTTTCGACCAGCCAAAACGCTTACCGCACGTTTGGACTCGGGGTGGTCAATTGGCAATGGCGCGATGACTTCCAGTGGACGTTCGGAGCGGTCTTTCTCGACCGAGCCGACTTGGGGGTTTTGCCCGTCATCGGTGCGACGTGGACTCCGAGTCCCTGGTGGAAAATCGAACTGACCATGCCACGTCCGCGCATTTCGAGGCGTCTTTGGAAACAGGCGGCGGAGGCGGAGAGCTGGGCCTACGTCGGACTGGGACTCGGTGGCAACACCTGGTCAGTCACTCGTGTCGAATCCGGTGTCGAGCGAATCGATGAGTTTTCGATCCGCTCGATCGACTTGCAATTCGGCATCGAAACCATTCGCGCCGGAAACCGAGGCTGGTTTACCGAAGGTGGTTACGCGTTCGCGAGGCAATTGGAGTACGAAAGCGACACTCTGGAGCAAGACCTCGCCGACGCGCTCTTTCTCCGCGCCGGAATTCAGTTCTAAGTCAGTTCGCCCCCAGCCATTTACTGGCAAACCGCCAAAGCGAAACTCCGCGTTAAGATGTTTAGGCATCAATGACTGTTTCAGGGACGCTCGAAAAGCGAAGTCCACGCTGCGGGAAGACCAAAACGACGCCATTCGCCGTGAACTCAGCGACCCCTGGTAAGCTGGGTAGCTTTTGCGGCTTTGCACGCTTGATTCGGCAGCAAAATCCTAAAAAACGCACCTGCCCGGACGACCGATCGCCGATTTCAACAGCAACACCGGTCCGAAATGGATGAAACCGGCGGCCCTTGCCACCCGTGATGGATAGTCCCGCGAACGTCGCGGGCGGCCGTTGAAAGTGTCGTTGGCCGGAGCGATTTGGAACTGTAGGAGGCATTACCCATGCGACGAAAGTATCTCGGTTTGGCGATCGCTGCGATCACCGCGTTCGGGCCCGCAACGGCCTTCGGCGGCGATCGTGAGATCGCGCAGGAAATTATGACCCGGCTTAAGAGTAACCGTGACTCGGGTGCTCTTAAGGACTTCACACTCGACATGAAAGTGGATAAAGGCGTCGTCCTTTTCCGCGGCAGCGTCAGTGAAGCAGAACAAAAGCAACTCGTGCTCGCCGCCGCCGAAGGCGTCGAAGGCATTGCCAAAGTGGTTGACGAGGTCGCTGTGACAGCGGCCGAATCGATCGCCAAGGCGGAAGCGAAAGTTGTGAAACCCAAGGCGAAGGCCATGAAGGTTGCCAGCGTTGATTCGCTGCGATCGATGCTCGGCCAAGCACCAAAGCAAACGCTTGAAATCGCCCCCGGCGAAGTCAAGCCGACCGCCGCGGTCGAATTCGCAAGTGGCGCCGCGAGCGACCAACAGGTCGTCTCCAGCGTTGTCAATGCACTGGGCCAAGCTCAAAAGCAAGGCGCACTGCGAGGCTTCGGCGTCGACGTCAAGTGCTCCGGCGGCGTTGTCTCGCTGACCGGTCGCGCATCGTCGGCTCAACAGCGTGACCAGATCATCTCGATCGCACAGTCCGCTCCAGGCGTTCAAGGCGTCAACCAGTCGATCTCGGTCATGAGTCAAACCCCGGCCGTCCCAGCTCAACTGGCAAGCCAGCGCATGACACCGTTGCCGCAAATGGCTGGCCCGCAGCCGAACATGCCGGCTCCGATGATGCCCGCCGCCCACCAAATGGGCGGAGCGATGGGTGCTCCCGTCATGGGAACCCCCGTCCCGATGAACCAGGGCGGTGGCATGGGTGCTCCTCGCTACGACGCACCGAACTTGCCTAACTACGCTTGGCCCGGATACGCGTCGTACCCTAACTACGCCGCGTTGACGTATCCCCAGCAATACAGCCCTTCGGCTTGGCCTTACATCGGACCCTTCTACCCCTACCCACAAGTACCGCTGGGTTGGAGAAAGGTCTCCTTGGAATGGGACGACGGCTGGTGGTTCCTCGACTTCACCGATCGCTGATCCGATCGGCGAGGGGCAGAATCTGAGACCAGGCCATCCAGGCGGCTGCCAATAACAGTTCTGGAAAATCGCTACCGCGGGGGAATCCTTGATTCCTTCCGCGGTTTTTTGTTTGCGCGTTGGAACAATCTCGCCACCGACGCATTTGGCAACGGACCACCGCCCGTCCAGTGGCGTGTATCATCGTCAATTGACTTTCGCGTTCCAAAATCCTTCCCCATGGTTCCCCCCCAGCACCGGAGCGTTCTTTGATGGCCACCAATCAAACCCAAGCGACAACGTCCAAGCCACGTCGGCATTTCCTCAAGACAGCGGCCGCAGCCCTCGCCGCTCCCTACTTCGTTCCATCACGGGTACTCGGGGCCGGTGACGCCGTTCCTCCCAGCGACCGAATCACGTTGGCGGGCATCGGCATTGGTCGTCGCGGCACCTACGATCTCGGATGTTTCTTGGACCAATCGGACATCCAGTTCTTGGCCGTTTGCGACGTCAAAGAAACGCAGCGTCGGTCCATCAAGGCCGTCGCCGATCTGCGGCAAGGCAATACCGACTGCGTCATGTACCGCAACTATCAAGATGTGCTTTCGCGCGAGGATGTGGATGCCGTGCTGATCGCAACCGGACCAAACTGGCACGGCACCATGGCGGCTCAAGCCGCGCGGGCCGGCAAGGACATTTACTGCGAAAAACCCTGCACGAAGAACATTGACGAAAGCCTCGAGTTGGCCGCGATCATGCAACGATCCGGTGTCGTCTTTCAAGCCGGAACGCAGCGCAGAAACTTGCCACACTTCGCGTTCGCCTGTGAACTCGCCGCATCCGGCCGACTCGGAAAACTCAAGCGAGTCTACGCGCATCCGCGCGGCATGACGGCAAAGATGAGCGGTTGGCTGCCTCCCGAAGATGCTCCGCCGATTGAGGAAGTCGACTGGGACACGTACCTCGGCCCGGCGGCTTACCGTCCCTTCAATAAAAAGTTCTTGGACGGATTCAATTTCGAAAAGGGAGGCGGTTTGGTCGGCGGCGGTGTACTCGAGTGGGGTTCGCACTGCGTGGATCTCTGCCAGCTGGCCGCCAACGCAGACAGCACGGCTCCGGTGAAGTACGCCCCGCCGGTTGATGGAGAAATCGTTTGCACCTATGCCAACGGTGTCGAGTTGGTGCTGCGAGAAAAAGATTGGCTTCCGCTCGGTTCCTGCCCGGTTCGTTTCGAGGGTGAGGACGGCTGGATCGAAACAGGTGACAGCGGCAAGTTTGTTATCAGCAGCAACGAACTCCTTGCCGGACGCAAGATCGAAGAGATCGGAGGTTACCCCGCCACGTTCCACGTGCGTGACTTCCTCGATTGTGTAAAGACTCGCAGTCAACCGGCGGCAAACGCGGAGGCCGCATGCTACTCACACATCGCATGTCACGCCGCCAACATCGCGTTGTACTTGGGACGCGAACTGGACTTCGACACCGAGACGACACAGTTCCTCAATGATGCGGAAGCCAATCGGCTGCGCAGTGAAGCGATTCGAGCCCCTTGGCGAATGTAGGCATTCGTCGGCTCTCCCATCGCGAACACTTGTCCCTCCCAAACTGCATTCACAATTTCATGACGCACCGCATCCTTCTGCTCACGCTACTGTCTTCGTTCCTCAGTTTTTCATCGCCCATCGCATTTGCCGACACGCCTCCCCTACCCGACGAAGCAACACTGCTTGACCTGCTGAATTCGGACGCCGAAAAGTCGGAAAAAGCCATCGCGTGCAAACAGCTTGCCGTCGTCGGTTCGGCGGCGGCAGCCGGTGCGCTCGCCGAATTGCTCGAAGACCCTGAACTAGCATCCTGGTCTCGCATCGCACTGGCGGCAATCCCCGGCGACGAAGTGGACTCGGTACTGATCGAGGCACTTCAAAAGGAGTTGGAACCAAGAACCAAAATCGGCATCGCCAACACACTCGGAAAACGAAAATGCAGAGCCGCCGTGGAAGTGTTGACGGCAACGCTTGAAGCCGACAACGAAACACTAGCGGAATCGGCCGCCGTCTCGCTCGGGCACATCGGCGGTCCGGCAGCACTCGTCGCACTCCAAAGCACTCTCAACGATGCCAAATCCGCCACGGTCAGCAGCGGCGCGGCCGAAGGCCTGATCTTGATCGCGGAAGCTCAATTGCGCTCCGGAGAAAACGACTCCGCAGCGGCGATCTATGACAGCGTTGGTCAAGCGGATGTGCCGAAGCCGCGTGTGATCGAGTCGCTTCGCGGTTCCATGCTCGCGCGAGGATCCGATGGCGTCCCCCTCTTGATCGAGCAACTCAAAAGCAATGATTGGAAACGACAAGGCATCGCGTTGATGACGGCGCGTGAATTGTCCGGCGAGGGAGCTCTTGCATCACTGATGACCGCTGTCGATCAAGTGGACGGGCTGAAGCAAGCGTTGCTGGTCACGGCCATTGCCGAACGTGACGACCCCGCCGCCGCATCGATGCTGGTCGCGAAAGCCAAGGCCGGATCCAAGACGGTTCGCGTCGCGGCGATCGAAGGACTGGCTCGCATTGGCAAGGCAGATTCCTTTCCCGCTTTGCTGGCGTTGGCCGCCAGCGACGATAGCGTCATTGTTGCTACGTCGCTCCAGACACTCGCGTCAATGAATGACGACCAGCTCAACCGCGTCATCGCCGACCAACTGGATGCAGCGACCGGGAACGAGAAAGTCGTCTTGCTTCAAGTAGCCGCGGCAAGACGGATCGATGCGGTCGATTCCGTCAAACAAGCCGCTTCCAGTTCCGACGCCGCCGTACGAAAAGCGGCCCTGAAAGCACTGGGGCAAATCGCAACCATGAAGGAGATTCCTGAGCTCATCTCGCGCGTCATCGAAAAACAAGGCCAGGATGGAGACGCGGCAATGGACGCGCTCCGCGCCACTTCGATTCGGATGCCCGATCGCGACGCCGTCGCCGAAATGTTGATCGGCGCAGCGGATCGCGCTTCGGCGAGCGATAAACAAGCTCTCCTCGGCATCATGACGGAAATGGGCGGCGATAAAGCCCTCGCTGCCATGCGTGACGCGGCCAAGTCGAATGATCGCGAGTTGCAAGATCTCGCAACCAAATTCCTGGGCTCTTGGATGACCGTGGACGCCGGACCGGTCTTGATGGAGATCGCCAAGGACAATGATCATCCTTTCCGAATTCGTGCCCTGCGTGGGTATCTCCGCATCGCTCGGCAATTCCTCATGAATCGTGGCTCCCGCGTGCGGATGGCCAAACAAGCACTCGCGGTCGCCGATCGCGATGCCGAGAAGCGGTTGATCCTGGATGTCGTCGAGCGTTACCCCGATAAACGCATGCTCGAGATCACACTCCAAATTGCAAAAACACCATCAATGCGTGAGGACGCGATTCAGGTCGCCACCAAGCTGGTCCGAATCCTCGGCGGTGCACCCGACACACTACAGCAATTCGCCAAGCTCTGGCCGCAGCAGTCCGACCTCCAAATCGTCAGCGCCAACTATGGTGCAGATGAAATGCAGAAAGACGTCACGCAGGAACTCGCAACGCTCAAGCGGATCGGTCCCGCAGTCGTGATCGCCAAGTCCTACAACGCGACCTTCGGTGATCCCGCACCCGGAATCAAGAAACAACTCCAAGTTTCCTACACCGTCAACGGTCAGTCGTTCGAAACCGTTTTCGAAGAAGGCCAAGCGGTCTTGCTGGTCCCCAATCAACCGTAGAAAAGTCAGCGGTCCACTCAAAGACTGAGTGCCGCAAGGCACTGACTCCCGATTGAACAACCCGCAGCGTAACGGGCGGTTGGTTTAATAACCCGCAGCGTCAGCAAGGGATGAGAAGGAATCGCTCGCTGACGCGTCGTCTTATGACTCGAACATCGCCTCAGCAAGAGCCGTTTCATCAACAGTCCCATGGGCAAGGGATAAAGCTGGACTGCGAGACGTTTGGGCCTGTCGCCGTTACAGATTGGGCACGTTTTGTTCCGCGCATTAGCCCCGAATGGGGCGACAACACCAGCCGTGGTTTCATCCGCCCCGACTTTCACCACCGTTCGCGTGACGCCACCGGGTCGCTATCATACGACCCGTGGTGAGCTGGCTAGCGACGTGCGGCCCGACCGCATGACTTCCGACCTGGCGTAAGACCGGGTCCCCGGACCAAGTACCGGACCACGGCGACAACGCGGAGAGAAAAAGGATGATCGCAGAAGCGAGTACGCTTTTCAGTGGCGACGCGGCAATGGCGTTAGTCACGTTGACGTTCATGGAGATCGTTCTCGGGATCGACAACATCGTTTTCATTGCAATCGTGACCGGACGGCTGCCCGAAGAGAAACGTTCGTTCGCACGTCGCTTCGGACTGTTCTTGGCGATGGGGATGCGCATCCTGCTGCTCTTCGGCATTGGATACTTGATGCAGTTAGTGGGACCACTGTTTCATCTCAGCGATTGGATGCCCGTGGAAGCACTCGCGGAATACTGCCGCGAACACGAAGAAATGGATGAAGTCAGCGGCAAAGATCTGATCTTGTTGTTCGGCGGGTTGTTTCTACTTTGGACGGCCGTTCGCGAGATTCATCACAAGATCGAAGGGATCGACGAAGAAGCCGAAATCGGAAACCTCCCGGGCGACACCGGTGGTGCCGCCGACGGAATCACGCCCGTCAACGCGACCAACCGGGCCGGCATCACGGTCTCGGGCGTCCTGATTCGAATCGCATTGATGGACGTAATCTTCTCGCTTGACTCGGTCATCACCGCTGTGGGAATGGCCAAGCAAATTCCGGTGATGGTCGCCGCCGTTGTGATCAGTGTCGGCGTCATGATCGTGTTCGCAAACCAAATCAGCGAATTCGTCCAGCGACATCCCACGGTCAAGATGCTCGCACTCTCGTTTCTCATTCTGATCAGCGTTGTCTTGATCAGCGAAGCCGTCGGGACTCCGATCAGCAAAGGTTACGTCTACTTTGCGATGGTCTTTTCGCTGACGGTCGAGTTTCTCAATCTAAGAATGAAGATGAAACGCGTTCGACCCAGTTACGGCGAAGGAGAAACCGGGAGCTTGCGTGGAACGGATTCGAATGCCGAAACGAACAACACTTGATCCAATCTTAAAATCCACTCAGGCTCACTCAAAAGGAAACGCAATGTCTGAATCACTGCCCATCGAAATCGACGTCCAGACCGTCAAGAAGATGCAAGACGGCGGGGAGCAGTTCTTGTTGCTCGATGTTCGTCAACCGGAAGAGTACGAGACGGCGAAGATCGACGGAAGTGTGTTGATCCCAATGGGGGAACTGGGCGAACGTGTTGCAGAACTCGGCGACGACTACCAGCGTCGTATCGTCGTTCACTGCCACCACGGCGGACGAAGCATGCAGGTCACCCAAGCCCTGCGTGGCAGAGGGTTCGACAACGTCCAAAACATGGCCGGTGGAATCGATGTCTGGAGTCAAGAAATCGACTCCAGCGTCCCTCGCTATTGACCGTTCTGGCCTATTTGGGGTTCCAGTACGGCGTCATTTTCCTGTTATTCTTCGGCCAATTTTTCTATATTGGTTTTTTACGTCACTCATTTGTCGTGTGCCGAGAGCAGTAGGATCGTCGAATCCGCCAGGCCAGAAATAGGCCATCAGTCCGATCACGTCCTCGTCTTCGGCGGCAATTCGACAGTAAGCGTCGGCGATGCCGACCATCTTGTCACGCGTGACGCCGAAGTGGCGATGGACTTCTGGAATGAAATGTGCGTCAGGGATCAGGATAATTCTCTGATGGTCAGCGGAACGCTTTTTCTTGAGTAAATTCAACTCGGCTTGAAAGGCGGCATCGTGTTCAATGTCCGAGATAAAGTAATGGTCGAATCCAACCCAATCGATTGTTTTTGGCACGATTAAGCTTCGCAGGGCAGGAAAGGCTTCGACAAGCATTAACTTGGTTTCAGGCAATGAAGCCTTCAAGTAGTCGGCAACTTCACGAAGCTCCTCAAACGCGACCCCATTCCACGTTGGTTCTTCGCCAATGTAAAGGGCAGCGATTTCATGTTGTCGTTTGTTCAATTTAACAAATGCATCCCAACGTTGTCGGAAGTCCCCACGCAAATCAAAATCCGCACCGCTCGGTGCGTTCGTGCCTACTTGCTCAAATAGCAAGTAGTTAAGATGGATAACGGCCTTAACATTCACTGCCGCAAACGCGTCAAGTCGTGCTTCAATCCGATCGTTTGGCTCGGCAACAAGCATATCTGCGAGATTCGAAAACCGAGCTACCTCGTCCAGGTAGTTAACTTTGGCCTGCGTGTCACTTGGGTCGTCCCAGCCGACATCTATCAACGCAAAGCCAAAATACTCAAGATGAGCCGGAGTCGCGGCATCCCAAAGACACTTTTCCTCCAGTTCTTGACTCACTGCAGACGCTCACTCCCACAGTGCTCGCAACATCCCGAAGTCGGCTACGAAGCGATCTTCCAAGCCGATAGCGAAACGATTCGAACGCTATTGAAGAAACCCAAGAACCTTCGTAGCGACAAGCTCGGCTTCTTCGGGGTGCTGCATACCTGGGGACATGACCTCGCGGCCTATCATCCCCACGTGCACTTCGTGGTTCCCGGCGGCGGGGTGAGTCCTGACGGATCCAAATGGCTGCAGGTCAAGCCGGACCACCTCTTCCATCCGCTCCCGGCGAAGGGGCTTTACCGAAAACTCTTTGTCGAAGCGATTCGCAAAAACGTTATCGAGCGACGTCGGGCTCGGCTTGCGCGCATCACTTGGCATTGGATCCGAAACTCAGGCTCAACCGAACACCAACGACCACCGATCTCGGAAAACAACGATCCCCAAACGCGTTCGAGTTCGGGAGTCCGATCGACACGCACGGCGAAACGCCACGGGACCGCACTGGCAAGAGGCTCAGCGACAAAGCAAATCTCAAAGAGGCCTGGCAGCTCGACCGGGCTTCTTGAACAAAAAATTTGAGCATCGGCTCAATCCGCCGAAGTGGACGCTCCCCTCAGCCTCACACTCAATCGAAACTGTGACACCGTCGTTCAATCACGCGATGTCAAATTCTTATTGGTTTTTATTGGTTATGCCATCGGGTCGCGGCACACGAACGATACGGAATCCGATCACACGCGAGGAAGTCGACGGCAGCATTGCCGTACGCGCCCCAGCCATGCAGGCACCTTCGCTCCGAAGGAACGTCGAGCAGACGAAGCAATCGTCACCGCGCACGACACGGTTGTCTCCTTGCATGGGCCCCTCCGGGTCGACTTGCGCTTCCGTTGCGGGTGGAGCCTTCCAGTCCGCGCACCACTCGGCAACGTTGCCGAACATATCATGGAGGCCCCACCTATTCGGCGTCTTGGTTCCTACCGGCCGATGTCCGGAACTTCCCTCTCCTTCGTCCGTGTTCATGAAGACCCACGCAATTTCAAGGATGTCTCCGTAGCGGCATTCTGCTTCCCCTGCACGGCATGCGTACTCCCATTCCGCCTCCGTGGGGAGGCGATACTCATTTTCCGCGTCAAGGGTAGACAGCTTTTTGCAGAAGCTGGACGCGTTTTCCCAGGTGACTTGCTCCACTGGGTTTAGCAGTTTTGTCCGCCATTGCCAGAATGAAGGATTGTGCCCCATGATTGCAGCATATTGAGTCTGGCTGACTTCCGTTGCCAACATCCAGTAACCGCGAGTGAGCTTTACCTTGTGTTGTTGCACGAAGCGGTCGCCATACTTCGCTTCGGTTCCCGGCGGCGAGCCCATCAGAAACTGACCCGGCGGACACCAGCGAAAGTCGAACGGTACCCCGTTGAGCACCGTACGATCTTGGGTTCCCGCAGAAATCGCGGCATTCGGAGGTTGATTCGCCACGACTTCTGTGCCAGAAAATGACACGCGAACTCGCGAAAGAGTCGCTAGGTCAGGCGCACCGGAGTCAATCGTGATTGCAAACATGTTGCCACGTTTGACCGTGATTGGCTTGCGAAGCTCCAGCACCAGTTGATGACAAGCATCGTTTCCGACGAAGTCAGGCACAGTCCAGCCGGTATCGGACAAAAAGTCGATGCAATTCGCTGCGGTTTCGTCAGCCTCGTTTCCCAAAAACCGGCAACGTCGAAACTCTAATTGAGTGGTCCCAGTCTCGACACTTTCGAGATGTGGCTTAACATCGAACAACACCAACCGTTTGTCGCTGTTTGCGCACGAACGCGGCGACGGCAGCACCTCCAGGAGAACACGCTCGATTTGTGCAAGTTCCGGGGGCTGAAAATAAAGCGTGAATTCTTGCCAGTCGTTGGATCCTTGAAGCTCAATGGATTGGTCGCCGAGGACGTTGGCAGAACCTTTCGACGACCAGACAACCTTTTTGGGGCTCGACTGCACCCAGCGGGCATCCATGTTGACAGGCTGTTCTGCACACACGGTTGGTGCAATGATCGCAGCAACGAAGCATGCCGCTAAAGCAGACCACCGCGCGGAAGATGAAACTGGAGAGCCTTTTCGCGAAATCATGTATGTTGGTCCATTGCTTGTGCCATAACGACGGCGATCACCTAGCCGCCGGAGTGATCTTTCCATCGTTAAAACGCACCGTTCGGCGGCTTAGGTGCATCGGTTGTTTGAGTGGAAATGCAGGCGAAGCATCTGAACCAAGTTGTCGGACAAATCGCCGACACGTCGAAGCGCATCGACGTATTGTTCGGGTGTCGGCGGTTTCAGGTGGTCAGACGTCGACATGGATTCTTACGGCAGGACGGTACAGATTAACAAGTCGGCGACGAACGGTGTTGCGATGGCCAAACCAACCTGACACGCCGATCCGTTACATCCGTTGGTTCTGGCTCTAGCAACCATCTTTTAATGAAGACAAAAAGCCATTCCGAGCCTCCGCTCCCGAGACTTGATCAGCGAGAATTGTGTACACCGTTTGAATGGTTCCATCAGAAAGACGCCAAGACCTCAGCCGCAATTCACCTCGAACTTCCACAACACCCGTGGTGTAGTTGGTACGCAGACCGTCCTTCAACTCCACCAAGACGCGAAGATGTGTTGGCAAGCTAGACCAAGATGCAAATCGTTGATCGTCCGCTTTGACTTCGGCAATCAGCAAGAAACGCTTAGGGCGTATTGTGTAGACGCTCTGGGGGTAAATAAACCCTCGCAGCGATATCCGTTGACCTTGAAGCGAACGCGTCTTGGCGTCGAATAGCTCGTCGTCGGATCCCATGCGATCACCTGCGTTCAAACGCAGCATTTCCCAACTTGGAGACTCTCCACCGAGTGCCAATGAGGTAGTTGAGAAAACGAGAAACGCGGCCGCAACAACGAGTTGGCTGGGTATCACTTTGCTTTTCATTGGGAACTGTGTGTGCCAGAACGTCAGGGATCACGCGGCGGCGACGAGCGATCAACCACTCCAACTAACTTGACTTCGCCGCTCGTCGTGCATCCGTTGGTTCCTCGCGTTTACGAACGGCGACACGATGAACCATCAACGCGGGTC
>JBCBOO010000057.1:0-26620 GCA_039821235.1 Planctomycetota bacterium | reverse complement strand
CGTGGACTACCTCTACACACGACAGTTGCTCGAAAAAGGCGAGGCGTATGAGACGACGCGGGATAGTCTGCGTTCCGCGGTCGATTCCGGTTGGGAAAAGCTGCAAGCAGATGATTTGACCGAAGCAACGCGTCAGATCATCGCGGCGCAACTTTCGCAAAACTTGATAGGGTTTGGGGCCTATGAGCCCGTTCCCATTCTCGACGATTTGATTACCGAGTTCGAGCAACTGGCGAGCAACGCTTCTTCTCTGGGAATTCTAAATCGGCTCGAGCATCTCTATCTGATGCGGGTGCATCAAGAACTGGTGGCATCCAACGAGGACTACGCACGATTCGTGAAGAGTAGTCAGGGCACGCTCGCACCGAGTTACTTGCTCGCATTGGCCGTCAGTGACGTCGAATCATTGCGAACCGCCATTGTCGAGCATCCCGACTTTGTCACCGCCATCAAGATGTTGACGGAGTCGCTGGACAAGTTCGATGAGGCAGCCGGCACCTGGGCTTGGGCTATTCTTCATCCCGTGGATCCGGAGCGAGTCGCAAGCACGGAGGAATCCGACGAGCGAAGGCGGATTCGAGAAGCTTCGATCGCAATCGAAGAAAGGACCTCACGCGCACCGTTCACAATTGCTGTCGAGCAATACTGGCGGATGAAGCGTGCCGGAGAAAGCACCAATGCCGACGCTGCGTTTCAGCAACTTAAGAAGCTCGGCTTTGAAATGCCGCTGCGGGACTATCTCGATTAAGACGCCACGGATCATTCGCGGTTCCACATCAGGCAACCTTATGTGTTCGCCATCGAGCATTCGGCTTCTTGAAGGGCATTCAGTGGAAGTGCCGACTCGGGAATTTGAAAGTCGCGGTAGTGGCTTAGTTTTCGAGCATCAACGGTCGTCCAATTGAGGAACCGAGTGAACTCTGGATCCGCATGGAAGCGGCGGATATGGAATGGGTCCTGTCCGGGATGGTTGTAGGCCCCGAAGGCGGAGCACACGCCGTGGAGACCTTCCTGACGACAGAGCCACTCCGCCGCCCGGCTCAGGTTGGCGGGCATGCCATAGGGGAATGCGAAATGTGTCACCGACGTCCCCGCTAGATCTTCCAGCTCGTTTCTTGCCGATACGATTTCGTCACGCATGCTGGCGGCATCATCGATTGCTCCCACGTCGCAGTGGGTCCGAGTGTGCGCGCCGATGGAAATCCCGGCCGCGGCCATCTCGCGAATTTGGTGGGGCGTGTTGGCCGCCAGCGGCTGACCGTGTTTTACATCATGTGGAAAGGCTTTCCCGTTGACGATGAAGTCGAGTGCAACGAAATAGGTGGCGGGGATTTCCTGGTCGACCAGCAGCGGAATGGCTTGATCGCAGTTTTCCGCGTAGCCGTCATCGAACGTGATCGCGATTGCGACCCGATCATTCTTGCCACTTCGCAACCTCTGTTGCAGTTCGTCCAACGAAACCAAGTCGACGTGTTGCTTGAGCCACATCATCTGTTGCCGAAAACCGTCATTGGACATGGTCCAGTCGTTGGGATGGTTGTCGGCGATACGATGATAAAACAGCACCCCCAACGGTGCGGTACCGCGTCGACCAAGCCAATGCCGCAACAAAGGCCGTGTCGGAAGCGAACCGTAGTAGTACGCATTCATCGCGATTGTACGCCAGTGGCTCATGCGTCGGCTCCTAGCAGTTGGAGTTGGATACGGAACCGCCCGGAACCCAAGCTTGACCGAGACTCAGGAACTGCTTCAGTGCCGAGCCTGCTTTGACCACGCCGCCGCGCACTTGTGAAGCCAGCCGAGGACTAAACGCGCGGACTTCTTGGGTTGGCCGCAACGTGGCTCGCCACCGGAGCTTGTAGGGTTCATCGCCCCGCATCATGTCGAATTGCGAAAGTCCCGCTTCGATGCTTTCTCGAATCGTGTGACAGAAAACACTCAGTCCCGGTCGCAGGGAGGACGCTTCTGGGTCCATGCCGGATTGATAAAAGTGCCACGCGGAGTGATCCGCCACCGAAAACTGCACTCCGACCGGTTGATCCTCCGCAAGGGCGACGATGAATCGGAGTAGACCGGCATCCAGCAAGCGAGTGGCAGCGGTTCGAAGGAAGGACTCAAAGTGCGGATGCTCAAAACAGTTGTCCGTTCCTGAATCCGTTCGCCGTCGTTGGTGAAGGTCGACGAAGTCTCCCCAGTATCGATTCAATTCGTCGGCACTTTCGATCGTTTTGACTTGAATCAACCCGTCATCAATGTTGCGTGCCGATTGACGGATCTCTCGTCGTCCGCTTTTGGATCGCATCTTGACGTAATCGTCCCAGGTGCTGGGCAAATTGATCGCATAGCACCCCAAGCCATCGCTGACATCGGTACGGATACCTCGTTTTTCCAGTGCGGTGACCAAGAGATCGACGGCAAGGTCATGCAAGTCCACACCGATCAATTCCAGGTGATCCCAAGCACAGTTGTTGGGCGCTTCATCAATCAGCCAGTCCGCGATCGCCTCGCAAACTTCCGTTGCGTGTCCGTCTTCGGTCAGAATGGACAGATGGTCCGTGCAAGCCTTACCGGCTCCCATGAACATCAACGTTCGTCCTGATGTGAGGCGTTGGTCGATGCAAAGCGGCGCAAAGCCTCGAATCCGATCCCCGTCCAGAACCTTTAGCGCGGCCATGGAGTATTGAGTCTCGAACGCTTCCATCCAACTTCCCAGCCACTCCCATCGTTGAAAGGGATTCGACGCCAGTTCATTCCAGCGTGCTTTGCAGGCATCGGAGAGTTCGCCGTGGTTTCGGACCAACTCGGTGCGGAGTGTCATTTTCGCGTCGCGATTGTGTGAGTTTTTTAGGTAGCCCCCTCATCGTTCCGGCATCAAGATTCGATAGCACGGCGCAACAACGGCTATGAGAGAGTCGGACAGTGATATGTCATGGCAAGTCGTTTCGGATGGACAGGCACTTTCGGACGCGTGCCAGGGTGGCTGCGTATCGGTCGTGCGGATGAGACCGAATGATCAGACAACCCTTGATCATCGTCTTCCGATAGGCCCGCAGGGTCGAAAGCCCTTTGCCGTTGGGCTTGCCCGGGCAAGCCCAACGGCAAGGTACGGCCAAAGCCCCAACCTTTTGCCAGTCCAAACGCTAGCACCGGTTTTTGAGGACAACCGCGGCGATGCAAGTGACATCTTTCTAACCCTGTGTTAAGCCGAAAGCTATTCTTTCCGGACACTCGCGATCCTTCCCGCCGCTGCTGTTCCGCATGAGCCACGCCCTTTCTCGATCTGACTCCTCCACCGAAACGCGTCGGTCGGTCGCGGATACGTTCTCGTCAAGCATCCTCCTGATCGGCGGTTTGATGATTCTGCAGCGGGCCATCGGCTTTGTGCGCAGCTTCTACGTTTGCGACGTGCTGCCGGCCGAAGAAGTCGGTCGCTGGGACTTGGCCTTCAATTTCTTTGTGCTTGCCGCACCACTGACGGTGCTCGGTATCCCCGGTTCGTTCGGACGTTACCTGGCTCGTTACGAGCAGAGCGGTCAGGAAAGGCGGTTCTTTCGCAGTTCCCTCGCCGCGTGTGTCGGTCTGACGATGCTGTTCTGCACGTTGTTCTGGGTCTTCGACGAGCAATTGGCGGAGTACTTCTTGGGGGCGTCGTCGGATTCGCGCATGGCGAAGCTGCTGGCCGTGGGATTGCCCGCCGTCGTTTTTTTCAATTTTGCGACCAGCTGGTTCACCGGCAAACGACTCAATCGTTACGTCTTTCGAATTCAGTTTGCACAGACGCTGTTTTTCGCATTGCTGTGCATCGTGATGTTTGCGTATCGCGGGGCATCGGCTGAGTCTGTGGTCCTGGCCTACCTTGGATCTTGCTGTATCGGATTGGCGTTGGCGTCCGGCTATGGCAAACGCGATTCGCACTTCGAGGCGTGCGAGGATTCCGAGTCGCTCCCCATCTGGTCCAAGGTACTGCCGTTCGCCATTTGGGCCTGGGCGGGCGATGCATTGATGAATTTGTTCGCGCTGTGTGATCGGTTGTTGCTCGTCAATTTTTATCCGGACGCGTCTGTCGATTCGCAGTTCCTGGTCGGTCAATATCACACCGCGTGCATTTTTCCCGTTTTGTTGATGACCGTGGGCGCGATGGCAGCATCGACGGGACTTCCGTATCTCAGCAATGATTGGGAGGAGGGACGCCGTGACTCCGTCAACGAGCGCGTGAACCTAATGCTCAAGCTGGTCGGTGTCATTGGCTTGGCGGTTTCGATCGGCGTGCTCTTGATCGCGCCGATTCTGTTCGGACAGCTTTGGAAAGATAAGTTCGCGCTCGGTGAGTCACTGCTTCCAATGACACTCACGTTCTGCAGTTTTGCGGCGCTTGGTTACGTCGCACAGGCGTATTTTTGGTGCATCGAAAAAGCATGGCTGGGCAGCGTTTTCCTGCTATTCGGTTTGATCGCCAATGTGGTTTTGGGCCTGCTGTTAATTGGTCGGTTTGGCATTGAAGGCGTGGTGGCCTCGACGCTGGTGGCTCACATATCGGTGCTCACGTTGACGCTTGCGTGCGCGGTTTGGCAGGGCTTTCGCATCGATTGGGGCGTGGTTTTGATCTGCTGCCTATTGCCGATCGTGTTGCTTGGGAAGTGGTTCGCGTTGCTGGCCTTGGTCGCCCTGACCTTGATTGCACTGACGACGGAGGCTTTAATCGATGCCAAGACGAAGGCGTCCTTCGTCGACCGGATTCGTCACTTGATACCATGACCGCCCCGAGTTCCCATGTTACAGCCGAATTGGAATGGGTTTGCTCAGATCGTGCTTTGTCATCTCTGGGATTTAAGGTTCAAACGATTGAGCCGATGGGCGCTAGCCCCCTTGTTTTTCGGACAACCGCGGCGAGGCCCGTGCGGCCCAGTTAAAAAAATGGGCGTTGGCAAAGCACTCGTCATCTGTCTCATGCTGGCGGGTTGCAACGCGACGCGAAGTTGGGCGCAGTCTGCGGCAGTTCCGTTGTCCAGCGCCCATGCACACAATGACTATGAGCATGATCGACCGCTGCTGGATGCCCTTGATCGAGGGTTTTGTAGCGTGGAGGCTGATATTTATTTGGTCAAAGGCGAATTGTTGGTTGGTCACGACTTTAGGGATTTGAAACCGGGACGGACGCTGCAAAAACTTTATCTCGACCCGTTGCGCGAACGCGTTCGGCAAGGCGGCGGGCGAGTGTATCCGGGCGGGCCTGTCTTTCAGTTACTCATCGATTTCAAGATGGCCGGTGAAGACACTTATCGTGAGCTTCGCGGAGTCCTCGCCGAATACGATGAAATGCTGTGTGGGATGCGCGACGGTGGCTTTGACGAGCGCGCCATTCAAATTGTGATTTCAGGTGATCGCCCCAAGGAAGCGATTCTTGCCGACCCGTCAAGGCGTGTCGGAATCGATGGGCGGCTATCGGACCTTGGCAGTGAACTGGCCGATCATGACCTTCCTTTGATTAGTGATCGTTGGAGTTCTCACTTTCAATGGCGAGGTGATGGAGAAATGCCGCTTGCCGAACAAGGGCGATTGAAAGAGATCGTTCGCCGAGCACACGAGGCCGGGCGGCGCGTCCGGTTTTGGGCGACACCGGAGAAGGAAGCGGTCTGGCAAGTGTTGCTTGATTCGGGCGTCGATCATCTCAACACCGATCAGTTGGACCGCTTGCGGAAGTTTTTATTGAGTGCCCAAGAAACTGAGAGCCCGAAAGCGTGACGTCACCCAATCCGTCCGACGACGAAACGACCTTCGCAAGAGCCGGCGCGGCGAACGCCGGGCAAGTCAATCGTCCCGCTCCAACGCGGCAAGATCCGCCCGAGTACGATCCGGCATCAATTTGGATGGCGGTGACGAAGACCCATGGCGTGGGCATCAGCGTGATGGATCGCCAAGGTGGCTTGATCTACGTTAATGAAACGTCCTTGGGTTTGTTTTTCAATGGACCGGTGGACTACGAGGGCAAAACGATTGCCGACTTGCATCCACCGGAATTCGTGCAAGAACGCCTCGCGATGATCGCACGTGTTTTGGACGAGAACCGGCCGTTGGTGATCGAGCATATTTTTCACGGGCGTCCAATCTCATCGGCGGTTTGGCCGATTCGTGACATCAAGCCTCCGTATCAACGCGTCCTGGTCATTAGCCGTCGTCATCCGCGATTCGAAGGCGAACCGGAAGAGCAGATCGAAGTCATTGATACGGCGTTCATTGAGCTCGGTGAGTTCGATGTTCTGACACCGAAGGAACTGGAAGTGCTCGCCATGATCGGCCACGGACTTTCGGTTCCGAAGGTCGCGCAGTTGCTAAAGCGAAGTCAAAAGACGATCGAAAATCACAAGACCGCGATCGCACAGAAATTGCATCTCAATGGTCAAGCCGAAATGGTCTCCATCGTGACCTCGATGGGCTTGGACCTGGACGACGCAAAGCGAACCCGAATGTCACGAAGGCAGAGCAAGCCTTAAAGGAGGGTTTCACCGGAATCACCGGCTGCTTTGATGACTCTTCAACTGACGGTTGATGCCGTGCGACTCCTGAAAATTGCTCAGGCGACTGGGAACCATTCGCTAGCCTTCTGCGTACGATCCCCGTGCTAGAATGCCGCCGGCTCGCTTGCTCTCCTCTGCTCATCCCGTCTCGGCGGTCGCCTCATGCTCCAAACGCATGCTTTAACGAAGCATTTTGAAGTCCCCACCGGGACGATCACCGCCGTCGATCAAGTCTCGATCCAGATTCCCGCCCAGGAAGTGTTCGGATTGCTCGGCCCCAATGGTGCTGGTAAGACGACCACGATGCGGATGATCTTGGGCTTGTTGGAGCCCGACAGCGGTTGGGCGGAAGTCGATGGCGTGAAAACTGCGACCGATCCGATCGGAGTAAAGTCGCGGCTCGGATTTGTTTCCGCCAGCGACGGGGTTTATCCGTGGCTGAGCGTTCGCGAAATGCTGCTCTACTTTGCCGATCTCTACGGCGTCGATGTCAATGTCGCCCAGGAACGCTGCGAACATTTGGCCGAACTAATGGATATTCGACCGCTGCTGGATCGACGCGCCGGCGAACTGAGTACCGGGCAGCGGCAACGTGTGACGTTGGTCCGCGGTTTGATCCACGATCCGCCGGTCATGCTATTGGACGAACCCACACGCGGGCTGGATGTCGTGGGCGTGCAAACGATTTTTGATTACGTCAATCTGTTGCGTGAATCCGGCAAGGCGGTTGTACTTTGTACCCACCGGCTCGATGAAGCGGAACGCATCTGCGATCGGTTCGGGCTGCTGCACCGTGGCGCCCTGAAGTACCACGGCACGCTAAGCGAGCTGTCGGAACAGACGGGGCGTTCGTCTTTGATGGACATCTTCGTGGATCTAATCAAGTCTCCTGAACTGGAAACTCCTCCCGTTGGAAACCCTGCAGCGTGACTCCATCTCATCCCTCTTTCAGCGGCGGACGGCTGCTGCGACTCTGCCAAAAGGAATTGCGCGAGACGCTTCGTGATCGCCGTACGATTGTGACGCTGCTGCTGATGCCGTTGTTGGTGTATCCGCTGCTTAGCATGGCGCTCAATCGTTTTCTGTTGTCCGCCCAAACGGGAGCCGCGACGGAAGATGTGGTTTACAAGATCGGCGTGGAAACAGCGGCCGAAGGCGCCTCGCTATTGGGTTGGTTGGAAGATCCCGCCAGCCAACCGCCGGAAGAAATCCTTGCGACGAGCAACGGGAAGGTCGCCAAGTTCGAGGCCTTCCAAACCACCATCGATGGTGGGGAATCGCCCGTCGAGGCACTCAAGCAAAATGAAATTGACGTGGCAGCAGTCGTCGAGGCTGGCAATCCGCCGGTCGTCAGGCTGACGTCCTTCAACGGCGATGCGGCCAGCGAGGCGGCTCGGCGTATCATCGTCGAACGCCTCCAATGGCTACGGATGCGAACCGCCGAATCGGTGGTCGGACAAAGGATTCCACAATACGAGCCTCCCGCGACCGTTCAAGTCGACTCGATCGGGGAACAACAGCAGGGCTCCCTGCTCGGCACCATCATTCCGCTCGTCTTGGTCCTCATGACGATTACCGGTGCGGTCTATCCCGCGATCGACCTGACAGCCGGAGAACGAGAGAGGGGGACGATGGAATCGTTGATGGCGTCGCCGATTCCAAGATCTCATCTGCTGTTTTCGAAATATGTTGCGGTGGTGGTCGTTGCGTTGTTGACTGCGATCGCGAACCTGTTTGCGATGTTCACAACGCTCTGGGCCAGTCGGCTGTTGCCGTTTCTGACCGGTGGGGAAGAATCGTTTCCGTGGCTCGCCGTCTTGCAAATCCTTGGCCTGTTGGTGCTTTTCAGTGGCTTCTTCGCCGCCGTGCTGCTGTCGCTAACCAGCTTCGCGCGGTCGTTCAAGGAAGCCCAGGCGTACTTGATTCCCGTCATGCTGTTGTCGCTCACTCCGGGCATGTTGTCGCTGATGCCCGGCGTCACGCTCGGAGGCCCGTTGGCCATCGCACCGTTGATCAACATCGTTCTGTTGGCGAAAGAAATTCTGCAAGGCACCGCGTCCGCCGGTCCTGCCGTGATCACCGTTCTCAGCACGTGTGCTTATGCGGGGGCCGCGATCGCCATCGCTTCCAAATTGTTTGGAAGCGACGCGGTTAGCCGAACCAGTGGACAGTCGTTTGCGGCAATGCTGCGTCGCCCCACAAAGGAACGGCTTGTTCCAACGCCACAAACCGCTGCGATGACGCTGGCTCTCTTGGTGCCGTTCTATTACATCACCAGCAATGTGCTGATGCGATTCGTCAAGGACTTGGACATCTTCACCGTGCTGTTGCTCAATGCCGGCGCGTTGATCCTGACTTTCGGACTGGTGCCTTGGCTGTCAGTCCAACTGGCACGCTGCAAACCAGTCACCACGTATCAACTGAGTCGTCCAAGCGTCTTGGCAATGCTGGGCGCATTGCTCCTTGGGCTCGGTGCGTGGGGATTCGCGCACGAAGCTTTCGTTTTTGCGGACCGACTCGGCCTGGGAGGACTCGAAGCCGACCGTCTCGAAAACGCGAAGAAGACGGTGGAGGAAATGAAGCGAGCTCCAGCGTTTTTGCTGGTGGCTTGCCTGGCCCTCGCACCGGCCGTCATTGAAGAGTTTTGCTTCCGAGGATTCCTGTTCACCGCGTTTCGGAAAGTGCTCTCACCCGGCCGCTTGGTCGTTTTCACGGCTCTGCTATTCGGCTTGTTTCACGTCGTTACCGGCAACGTTCTGCTGATCGAACGATTCCTACCGACGACGTTCTTGGGGTTGATCCTAGGATGGATCGCATTGCGGACGGGCAGCATTTGGCCCGGTGTCCTGATGCACTTTACCCACAACGCGCTGCTGAACCTTGCGATCAAGTATCAGGACCGTCTCGAGTTTCTGGGGGCAGGCTCGGATGACAAAGTTCATTTGCCACCAGCTTGGCTGGCCACCGTGTCCGCGTTGACATTTGCCGGTTTCGGTGTTCTCTATTTTGCAACGCGCAAAGGTTCGGCGGTGTCGGATGACAGTCCGGCGACGGTCGGTGTCGACGTCACCGCGCCGGCAACGTCGACGGCAGAATAAAGTGACGGATCGCGAAACCTTCGTGTTTCAAGCAGGTTGAATTGCTACGTCGGCTATTGTCGCCGCTATAGTCGCCGCCCACTCCGTGGGCGGCGTCCCGGAGTCCGCCCACGGAGTGTGCGGCGACGGTTGTGATTGCGCGTCGATTCCGGCCACGGAGTGTGCGGCAACGGTTGTGATTGCGTCCCGGATTCCGCCCACGGAGTGTGCGGCAACGGTTGTGATTGCGTATCGATTCCGCCCACGGAGTGTGCGGCGACGGTTGTGATTGCGCGTCGATTCCGCCTACGGAGTGTGCGGCGACGGTTGTGATTGCGTTTCGATTCCGCCCACGGAGTGGGTGGCGACGGTTGTGCGTCGGACCGAACACGGCTACGTGATGGGCGGTGACGGTTGGGTGAAGGTGAATTGCATCGACAGTCTCGCAGCACCTTGAGGTGATTAAATGAGAGTTTTTTTTCTGGTTTGTAGCTTTTTGGGGGCGACGCTTGCCAACGGCGACGACTCCGTTTCGGTCTACGACCCACTCGCTGTGCACGCAGAATCCTCCGGGGAGACGATCGACAGCGTCGTGCGTGATTCGAATCGCAGCCGAGATATTCCAATCAAGGTGTACCTTCCCGCGGAAAAGGAGGCGGCACCGGTGCTGCTCTTCAGTCATGGACTGGGTGGTTCACGTGAGGCATGCAGTTATCTTGGGAAACACTGGTCCGCGCGAGGCTACGTCGCTGTCTTTTTGCAGCATGCCGGCAGTGATGAAAGTGTTTGGCAAAACGTGACGTTGCGCGAACGGTTGTCGGCGATGAAACGAGCGGCTAACGGCAAGAACGCTTTGGCTCGTTATCAGGACGTACCAGCCGTCTTGGACCAATTGCAAAAGTGGAACGAGTCCTCCGGACACGCGTTGTTTGAGCGATGTGATTTCGACAAGGTCGGCATGTCGGGACACTCATTCGGGTCCGTCACTACCGCCGCGGTGAGTGGTCAGTCTTATTCGCGGCAGGGTCAGCGATTTACCGACCCTCGCATTGATGCGGCGGTATTGTTCAGCCCCAATCGGCCACAGCAGATCAAGCCGGAAGATGCTTTCGGAGACGTCTCCATCCCTTGGATGTTGATGACGGGAACAAAAGACGTCTCGCGGATCAATAACACAACCGTGGAGGATCGCCGATCCGTTTATCCGGCGCTGCCGAAGGAGATCCACAAATACGAATTGGTCCTGCATGATGCCGAACACTCAGCCTTTTCCGACGAGCGGCGTGGCTTTCGAAACCGACGCAACCCGAATCATCACCGCGTCATCCTGGCGCTTTCCACCGCATTTTGGGATGCAAACTTGAAGAGCGATGCTGCCGCGAGCAAATGGCTGCACGGCGAATCCGCCAAGTCGGTAGTGGAACCCAAGGATCAATGGCAACTCAACCTTCCGGCGAAAACGGAAGCGAGTGACAGCGGTTCTTAGTGTGTGGTTAGACTGTTGGTTGCACTCGGAACGACAGGCTTTGGCGCGTCCGGACGACCAACCGATGAACATCATGCACCGACTCACTTTCTTTGGTTTCCTAACCTTCTTTGGGACGATCTCGATCGTTCGTGCCGACGCTCCGGCAGGCGATGCCGCGTCGCCGAACGTCTTGTTCATTGCGATGGACGATCTCAATGACTGGATCGGTTGCATGGATGGGCATCCGCAATCGATCACGCCCAACCTGGATCGGTTGGCTGCCAGCGGAATCCTGTTTACTAACGCGCACTGTCCCGCGCCGGCTTGCAATCCCTGTCGCTCGGCGATCTTTACGGGACGGGCCCCCAATCAAAGTGGGCTTTATGACAATCGGCAACCGATGCGTGAAGTCATGCCGGAAGAGACGATCCTTCCGCAGTACTTTCGTGATCACGGTTACCGAGCGTCCGGCTCAGGCAAGCTGTTGCACTACTTTATCGATGCCGATTCTTGGGACGAGTACTTTCCGAAGGCCGCATCTGAAAACCCATTTCCTCAGACGTTTTATCCCTCCGAGCGACCCGTCAATCTCCCTCGCGGCGGCCCGTGGCAATACGTCGAAACGGATTGGGCGGCGCTCGATGTAACGGACGAGGAGTTTGGCGGCGACTGGGCGGTCAGCCAGTGGGTGGGCGAACAACTCGGTAAGAAGCACGAAAAGCCGTTCTTTTTAGGGTGCGGAATTTACCGGCCTCATGAGCCTTGGTTTGTTCCCAAGAAGTATTTCGAACCGTTTCCACTCGAAGACATTCAGCTGCCGCCGGGATACCTTGAAAACGACTTGGACGATGTTCCCAAATCCGGTGTGCGCCGAGCCAAAAACCGCTACTTCGCTCACATTCAAGAACAAGGCCAATGGAAACAAGGCATTCAGGGTTACCTTGCGTCCATCCACTTCGCCGATGCCATGCTGGGTCGTGTCCTGGATGCGCTCGAATCGGGACCGAACGCCACCAATACGATTGTCGTTCTATGGTCAGATCATGGCTGGCAACTCGGTGAAAAAGAACACTGGCAAAAGTACACACCGTGGCGCGATGTCACGCGAGTCCCGTTGATCATGCGGGTTCCCCGAGAGACGAGCGACGTGCTTTCCGGCGGAACCAGTGCCGGAGCCGTCTGCGACGCACCCGTCAACTTACTGAGCCTCTTCCCGACACTTACAGAACTTTGCGGCCTGCCGAAGAAAGGCAACGTGGATGGCCAGAGCCTTGTGCCGTTGCTTCGCGATGAATCAACACCCACGTGGACACATAACTCCGTCACCTTTCTTGCCGACCCCGGGAGTTATGCGATCAGCGGTCGCACGCATCGTTACATCCACTATGCCGATGGCAGCGAAGAGCTGTACGACATCGAAAGGGATCCGCACGAGTGGACGAACTTAGCCGACAGCCAAGCCTCCAGGGACTTACTGAAATCGTTTCGCGACGTGGCTCCGAAAACGTTCGCTGAGAAGGTCAAACCGTCCGTCCAGTCTCTGGCAAAACTCGATTGGAAGCCGGCATCGGATCAGCCGGTGCCCGCTTCTAAGCCGGTCGGAAATCCGTTCAAGGTTTACTTCATTAACAAGCAACGCGGCGCGGTCGAGCTGTGTTGGATGTCGCCGAAGGGAGAGCCGAAGTCTTACGGTCTCATTCCGTCGGGCGACAAGCGTGGCCAGCAAACACGCCCGGGCGCGGTTTGGATGATTCGTGATCCGGAGTCGAAACAGACGCTCGGTCACTTCGCCGTGGGGGATCGATCCGCGCAAGCTCTCATTCCTGCGACCCAGCCCAACGTCGTTGTGATACTGACCGACGATCAGGGCTGGGCAGATCTCGGATGCCAAGAGCAGGTCGATGATATCCTCACGCCGCATATCGATTCGCTTGCCAATCGCGGCGTCCGCTGCACAGCAGGCTATGTGACCTCGCCGCAGTGCAGCCCATCCCGCGCCGGTTTGATGACGGGGCGTCACCAGCAACGGTTCGGAATCGACACGATTCCCGACATGCCACTGGCTCAAGAAGCCGTCACGATTGCCGAGCATCTTCGCCCACTCGGCTATCGAACGGGGTTTGTCGGTAAATGGCACTTGGAACCCAACGTGTTGTGCGTCGACTGGATGAAGCAATCCTTGCCTGAGATGGCAAACAAGCCGAGACGCCAGGTGCGCATTCCCTGGACGAAAATTCAGCCTTACGCACCGGCTCAGCAAGGCTTCGACGAATACTACTGGGGTGAACTCGGCCGCTACCGAGTTAACTACCAAATCGGTGCTCAGCAAGTCTTGCCGCGCATGAAACAAATCACCGATTCCCGTTTCCGCATTGATGTGCAAAGTGACGCCGCCGTCAGTTTCATTGAACGCAATCATGGCCAGCCGTTCTATTTGCAGCTCAATTACTACGGCCCGCACACGCCGCTCGAGGCGACGGACGAATATCTGAACCGCTTTCCGGGGGAGATGCCCAACCGAAGACGCTACGCTTTGGCAATGATCGCCGCGATTGACGACGGTGTGGGCCGGGTCGTCGAAACACTTCGGTCACACAATCAATTGGACAACACGTTGATCATCATGACCAGCGACAACGGCGCACCGCTCAAGAAGACCAAACCAGATACGCCCGTCACGGGCGATGCGGGTGGATGGGATGGTTCCCTGAACGATCCCTGGGTGGGTGAGAAAGGCATGCTATCTGAAGGCGGAATTCGCGTGCCAATGATCTGGAGCCTGCCGAGTCAGTTGCGGCAGGGCGTGACTTACGACTACCCGGTCAGCACACTCGATATCGCGCCGACGGTCACACGTCTTGCCGGTGGAAGCTTGGACGAGGGGGAACAAAACGAGTTGCAGCCGTTTGATGGCATCGACATGCTGCCACGTTTCAACAGCATTCAAGTGCCCTCGACAAGGCAGTTGTACTTCCGGTTCTGGGATCAAGCCGCTGTTCGACGCGGCAAATGGAAGTACCTCTTCGTCGGTGCCGGTCAGCGGTACCTGTTCAATCTTGAAAGCGACGCGCACGAGACCGAAAACGTCATCGACGCTTATCCCGAGCTCACACAATCGCTGCATCAAGACCTCGCCGCCTGGTGCGAGGAACTCACACCACCGGGCCTACCGAGCGGGCAGAAACGAAGGGAGCAGGGCTGGTACGAGTTCTATTTCGACAAACGCGCGTCAGGGAAAAACTAGCAAGTACCAGCCTGTTGTGCCGAGCACGAGCGAGAAAAGGGCAACGAACTGAACTGTGATCCAGTGAGCAAGTATCGCACTGCTACTTCGAGGACCCTCGACAACGATGGTGAATGCAAAGCAGCGTAGTATTAGGTTTCGAATGCAGAGCAATGTCAAACAACACGCTAGCAATGTGAAACCTATCCCATTGGTAGATATCCAATAGTCGAACCACGAGACCTCATACCAAAGGGCGTAGGAAAAAAAGCCGTCGTGCTCAATGACGCCGATGCACATGCACAGCGTCAATAATTCCAAGCGAACACGCTTGTCAGATAGCTCCTTGTGAAGGTTCGGTTCATTCCGTGTCAGCCTGATGGATGCAAGGAAAGTTGCAACGAGAAACACCGAGCCTGCTACCCAACTATCGAGAGCTGTGATTCCCTCCATTGCGAAGGGTGCGATTCTCTGATCGGCGATGAACCCATACCAGAACAGCCAAAGACCGAAGTAGGAAACCGCGAGTATTCGAAGAACCGGCGAACTCCCTGACGCGAGTACGAACATTCCTAGCAGAAAGCCGATCCCGGAAGTTCCAACAAACCAGACGGTTTCCGCTTGAGACCGTGGACGAAATGACTCTGGTACTTCCCAACCAGATGCAAACTCACAGAGTTGGGTCCGGACGCTCTCCGTCGACCGATCAACGATCGCGAAGTAGAAGGATTCACAGGTCATCGTTAATGAAATTGCAACCAGCAAGACAACCAGCGACAGAGTCCTTGAAACACGTCGGAAACTCGATTTGACGTGACGACGCACAGGCGTTCCCAAGGGAACCCAAGCTCCAAGAAGGACCAAGATGAGTAAGCCGTTGAGTGGTAATTGATCGAGAAAGGAATCGAGCCAACCTAACTCATCGAGAAGAAATACCAGGGTTGCTACCTGCAGTATGCCTGCTGCAGCAACATCTAGAAGCGAGCAGGATGATCGCTGGCAAAGGTTTAACCTTAGTCTCTCCATTGCTATGAAAGTCGCGGAGATCAAGATAAGCGAGCAAGACCAACTCTCAGTCAGCTTCCATAGGCAAAGTCCACCGGCTGCGATGAGCACGAGGACCAACATCTGACGTACCGTCCAGTGCACTGTTTCGAATAACTAGTTGAAGAAAATGGCCGGTGAACGGCGAGGTTGGTCCACGCTCTTCACGGTGCTGGGGAGGCTGCTTCCTTTGCAATGATTTCCGCCATCTTGTCAACGGCGGCTGGTGTGAGGTCAGGATACCAGGGAAGGAAAACGACTTGTTGCCAATTTGCGTGGATCTTCATCGCTTTGGAACTTGAGTGGTCTGACACGACCGCCATCCGCGAACGGCACGTCGCATCAAAGCCAGCGTTTTGAAGCCGTGTGCATAAACTATTCGGTGAATCGGAGTAGTAGGGATAGATCCAATAGGAATGCGTTTTCGGGCGGGGCAAACCCAAATGGTCATCAAGCCGTTCGCCGAGTGATCGTCTTCGACTGATACGATCGAAACGATAGCTGCGCCAGCGACGCTTCATCAGACGCAGCAGCGGTACCGAAGGCTGCCGCCTGAGTTGTTCGAGCAAGTCCGTTCCCCTAAAGCCGCGGGCGGCCGAAGACGCGAACCGGTCAAAGTCGATTGCAAGGTGTTCGAGCACTTTTCGAAACGCCGCTGACATCCGTTTGCCGGAGAGCAATTTCAGCAGTGAGAACCAGGCCAAACGCCGCGCAAAAGAAGTTCGAGTCTGAACGGGATCGTCGTTCAAAATTGCTTTCATCCGCACTCTCAAGTCGTCGGATTTTAGGACAATGGTGGCTCCACCGAGTGCGGTCGCGGACTTGATTGGGCCAAAACTGAACAAGGTGACGTCTCCGGATGCATGACCATGATCGCCCACGCGCGTGAAGCTTTGTGCACAGTCCTCGACCACCATCAGGTCCGCGGATTTCGCGATGGCACAGACTTCATCGAGTTTTGCGGTGCCACCGAAGAGATGAGCCACCACCAAGATGCGCGACCGCGGTGTGATTACTTGGCGAAGTGACTTGAGATCGAGGTTTCCCGACCGATCGATTTCGACCGGGACGGGGACAAGACCATGTGCCTCGGCAATCTGTGCCATGTCGGGAACTGTGAGGGCAGAGAACAGGACTTCCGAGCCGCGTGGCAATTGGAGTGCGCGCAGGAGTAGATCGAAGCCGGAGCGAACCGAAAGCGTCACCAGCGCGCTTTCGTCGGCACTCCACGCCCGCGATGTTGACCGGGCCAGGCGACTTCGGCGAGCCGGCAAAAGACACGCAATCAGCCCAGCCCCCAGATCGTTCCAGCCAATATCCAATCGCATTCGGATCCACATGGTGATATCGATTTGGGTGAAAAATGCCGGAAGGGATCACCAATGTGATGCCCGCGGTCGGTAAGAGCCCGTTTCGGACTGCTCAACACGAACCCAAGGCAGCTAAACTCTAAAGGGCCAATAAGTACAACGGAAATTTACCAAACGGAGATGAGATGAAGGGAAAGATCTTCCTGGCTTTACTCGTCCTTGCGACGGGCGTCATTGCACTCTTGGCGTGGGCGGTGCAGCCGCCGCCTCCCAAGCAGTATCCGACACCCAACGGCTACGACACCTACGTGTTGGCGGCGCAGACCATGTTGCCGCTGCCGGTGGACTATGACACGATGGATAAAGAGCGTTTGAGTGAGTTCATAAATGCTAGCTCAGACGTTTTTGATTTAGTTTCGCGTGCGGATAGTCAAGAATGCGTGGTGCCGGTGGACGTCATCGGAAAATCAGATGAGATGTTTGATACCGCGGGAGAACTGAGAAGCCTCGCGCGGTTGTGGACCATGCGGGCACGTCTCGAGACACTTGAGGGCCGACATGATGAAGCGGGAGAGATTTTGCTCGACCTTTGGATGATTTGTGACCGTTCGTGTAACGGAGGACTGCTGATTCACCATCTCGTCAGTATCGCCGGGAAACAAGTTGCGGTGACTGGCCTCACCGGACTCGATCAGCAAATGTCGGAGGCGGTTCGCTCCAAAGTGGCCACAACGATCGGGGCGAAGAACAGGAACACACCTCCCAAGGAGGATCTGTTCGATACCATTATGGCCCTTGAAAAACGTGTGAATCGTCGCGAGCTAGGTTTGTTTGGATCCCTTTTGGTCAACGCATCGGATTCAACCATGCCCGCAAAGCAACAGTTCTTTCAATCGTTCGATCGGCTTCGAAAATTGGAAGAAACTCTCATCAAGCAACTCCAGACAAAACTCGTCCCAGATAGTCTCGCCGAATAATGTCGACGCATCTACCTTTCAGTTTCTCGCCCAAGTCACTTGCGACACGTTTCTTGGCGATCTCCTTGGCCATGGTGTCTGTAAGCACGCACGCAGTTTCGGCGGAAGAATGGGATTCGGGCGTGCGGCCGTTTCTGGGCCGGCACTGCGCCGACTGTCACGCGGAGGGCGCCGACGAAGGCGGGTTTGAACTCTCACAGTTGGGCGACGATCTGACCGACTCGGCGCAGTTCGCACGTTGGGAACAAGTCTACGACCGCGTGGCTCGAGGGGAAATGCCTCCAGCGGACTCGGACCAGCCGACTGAAGGGCAGAAACGGGACTTTCGCGTCGCACTCAGTCGGCCGCTTGCCGAGGCACACGCGGCGGAAAAAGCGACCGTGCTGCGAAGGCTCAATCGACGCGAGTACCAAAACACGTTGAACGATCTGTTCGGCACGAATTTGGATTTGGAGCGGATGCTGCCCGAGGATGCGCGGAGCCACGAATTCGACAACGTCGGTGAAGCACTCGGTTTGTCGGATGTGCATTTGCGTCGTTACATCGACGCCGCGCGGGCGGTGCTGGATGCCGCGATCGAAGATTTTGCGGAACCACCCAAGGTGGAGGTCCTCTCGGCGTGGTACAAGGATTCGCGTGAAGCCGAGAAGCACGTCGGCAAAGCGTGGAAGCTGTTGGATGATGGTTACGTCGTGAGGTTTGAAGGCGGTGGCTATCCGAGCGGCATGCTGCGTGGTTCGAGCGTTCGCAAACCCGGACGGTATCGAATCGAAATCACCGGCTACGCGCACCAGTCGGAACAGCCCATCACGTTCTCCGTCGGCGGTGTCAGCTTTGCACGCGGGAGCGAAAAACCGATCTACGGATTCTATGAGTTCCCGCCGGGACAACCGACCACGATTGAACTGGAAGCCTGGATTGATGAACGCTACATGATTGCGATCGAGCCCTACGGCATCTTTGATCCCGGACGCTACAAGCGCGACTCGGTGGAGGAATACGGTGGACCAGGTCTCGCCATCGGAGAGGTCAAGCTGGAAGGCCCGATGGTGGATCAATTTCCTTGCCGCGGTCACCAGATGATTTTCGAAGGGCTGGATCGCACGGAAATTGAACCTTCGAACCCAAGTGTGCGCACGAAAAGTTGGTATCGACCTGAGTTTGAAGTCCGAACGGAAAATGCCAGAGACGATGGCCGCCAAGTGCTCGCGCGCGTGGCGGACAAGTTGTTTCGCCGCCCCTCGTCCACGGAGGAATTGCAGCCCTACCATCAGTTGCTTGAGTCTCAGCTGGAACAGGGTGAGTCGCTGGAGTCGTCGCTCAAAACGGCGATCGCCGCGATGCTTTGTTCACCCCGGTTTTTGTTTTTGCAAGAGCCGCTCGGCGAACTGGATTCGTATGCGATCGCATCTCGTTTGTCGTACCTCTTCACGAGAAGCTCACCCGATGAAGTGCTCCTGTCGCGGGCTTCCAGGGATGAGCTTGCGAGGAAAGAAGTCTTGCGAAAGGAGACGATCCGCTTGATGGCAGATGAGAAGTTTGATCGATTCATTCGAGACTTTACCGACAGTTGGCTCGACCTGCGCGAAATCGACTTCACCGCCCCTGATGCCAAGTTGTTTCCCGAATACGATTCGTTTCTTCGTGATTCGATGATCAAGGAAACGCATGCGTTCGTTCGGGAGATGTTTGATTCCAATCTGCCGATTCGCAATCTCGTCAAATCCGACTTTGCCATGCTCAACCGTCGGCTAGCCGAGCACTACGAATTGCCGCTCGTCGATAGCGTCGAGATCCAGAAGGTAACGTTGCCAAGCGGATCGGTACGTGGTGGACTGCTCAGCCAAGCGAGCGTCCTGAAGGTGACGGCTAACGGAACGAACTCTTCGCCAGTGACGCGCGGCGTCTGGGTTTTGGAACGTTTGCTTGGACAAACACCGCCGCCTCCACCTCCGGGAATCCCCGGCGTCGAGCCGGATATTCGTGGCGCGACGACACTGCGTGAGCTCTTGGACAAACATCGCGACAGTGACAATTGTCGTTCGTGTCACTCGCAGATTGATCCGCCTGGTTTCGCGCTCGAAGCGTTCAATCCGATTGGCGGATACCGCGAACGCTATCGATCGCTGGGCAACGGTGACCGCCCGGAACGGCAAGTCCGTGGACGACGTGTCGGCTATCGCCTAGGGCTGCCTGTCGATGCCTCGGGTGAATTTGGCAGCGGGGCGTCGTTTGCAAACTTTGTCGAGTTTCGAGATCAACTCTCCAAACAGGACGCGCGGCTTGCGAAAGCCTTTGTGACCAAGCTGCTCACGTTCGCGACCGGCCGGCACATGGGATTCTCTGATCGGCCGGAGATCAACCGGATCGTTCAGGACGCCGCCAAGGAAGGTTACCGCACGACGGACTTACTGCACGCGGTCATCGCGAGCCATCTCTTCCAGACCAAGTAGGCATTTTCGGGATGAAATCAAACATGAACGTTGGCTTTCGAAACCGTGCGCTCGCGCGTCGGCGGTTCCTGCAAGGTGGTGGCGCCGCGATCGCATTGCCGTTTCTTTCCGCGATGCGTCCGGCGATCGCGCGAGAGGTTGCCTCGCGTCCTCCCAAACGCTTCATCGCCATTTGCGGCGGGCTGGGCTTTCACGCACCCTTCTTGTTCCCGGGCCGTCTCGGTCGTCTCGATGCGTCGACGCCTTACTTGGAGAAACTGAGTGATCACCTGGGCGACATCACTCTCTTCTCCGGCCTTTCACACCCGAATCAGAGTGGAAACAACGGCCACGCGTCCGAAATGACCTGGCTGACGTCCGCACAGCGTCCGGGGTTGGCCGGGTTTCGCAACTCGGTGTCTCTGGATCAGCAGATTGCATCTCACATCGGCGGCCAGACTCGGTTTCCCTATCTCTGTTTGGCCAATAGTGGCGGATCGCTCTCCTGGACGGCCAGCGGCGTCAACATTCCGGCGCAATCCTCGCCGTCGAAACTCTTTCAACAGATGTTTGTCAGCGGGTCCGAGTCCGAGGTCAAGGCACAGCTGCGAGACTTGGAACGCGGACGCAGTATTTTGGATACCGTTCGCTTGGACGCCAAGCGATTGGAGAAAGACCTGGGGCGCAAAGACCGGCACAAGCTGGGCGAGTACTACGCATCCATCCGTGACTTAGAAACTCGCATCGGACAATCACAGTCTTGGACCAAGCGGCCAAAGCCGGCGGTCGATCAGAATCCGCCCAAGGATGTTGCCGACAAACAGGACATCATCGCCAAGCAACGATTGATGTACGACATGATGCGTCTGGCACTCGAGACCGACTCTACGCGGGTCATGACGCTTTCATTGGGCGCGATGAATGCGGTGCCAAGTAATTTGCCGGGTGTCGAAACCGATTGGCACAATCTTTCGCATCATGGAAAAGACGATGAGAAGATTTCCGAATTGCGGCTCGTCGAAGAAGCAGAGTTCGAAGCATTCTCGACCTTCCTCTCGGAACTGAAATCAAAATCCGAAGACGACGACCGACTGCTCGATCGCACGTCGATCCTTTTCGGATCCAATCTTGGCAACGCTTCGTCACATGATTGGCACAACCTACCGATCATCCTTGCCGGAGGTGGTTATCGGCACGGCAACTACATCGCACATGATTCCAAAGACAACACGCCACTGGCAAACCTGTTTGTCGCACTCGGCCAACGCATGGAATTGGAAATCGATCGCTTTGGAAGCAGTACGAACGATTCGGTTCGCGGCCTGGAAGGTTGACCCTCGTTGATGCTATGTTCGGATCATAACCCGCAGCGTAAGCAAGGGATAGCAACGATCCCTCGCTGACGCTTGGGGTTGTGATTTGGCGATCGCATCAACACAAGAGCCGTAACATCAATAGCCCGCTAACGCGTTGCGGCTCAACTCCCGAGTTTCAGACCTTCGCATCGTCCTTCACGGAGCCGTTTGGCAATTCCCGAGCGATTTCGACCGTGCGGTCCCAGTGCTTTCGTAGATCTTCCATTTGATCGCGACTCCAACCCTGGCCCACCAAGCTTGCGAAGTGCAGTCCGACAATCGTCAAGATGGAACAGGGCAAAACGACCAGTGCCCACGGCGGGTTGTCCATCATCCACTGCACGAACCCAAAGACTAACGCCCCAAAGAAGCAGCAGGCTGCGACCATGTAAACGGCCATCACCATGGTCCAGATCTCGGGTCTGGGTGAGAAACGGCAATGCGCTTCGCTGGAATGGGGCGCGGAGCTTTCGGGCGGAACGCCCGCCTGGGGTTCATCGAGTTGGACGGACAGATGCGGTGACCAAAACCGTCGTTCATGTCGTTGCACCTTGTAGTCCAAGACCCAGCCCGCCGATTCGGCGACGGAGCCCAGTTCATCGGACGAGATGGCCGCACGCAATCGCCTCTTGGCTTCCTCCCGAGGCCACGGTAACGTGACGTGAAAGGTGGGTTGCATCTGGAGTTGGTTCGTCATCAAACATCAACCATGGCACGAAAGACCGAAGACCGCGAGGATTTGTTACGAGATGGCACCGCCATGCCGCAGCGTGGTCGCATGTGGATCGAATCGCAGGAGGTCTTCGTCGGATTTCGAATCGTTGGGCCTGAGCATCTTGCCGCGAGCTTGTATTGGGACCAGGATCCCGTCTATCAGTTCAACACGAACGGTCGGTTGCGAAGAGTCTTCTTTCAAGGAAGACGCTACAAAGCCACCAATGGAACGCTTTATCAACTGCACCAAACAGGTGCAAATCGCAAAACGACCGAGCGACTTGTCCTGACGGATTCACAGGTCGAACGCGAACGGCAACGCCACATGATAGGGCAGTTGGAGCTTTGTTTGCAACAAATCACCGAGTACCTGTCAAACAAAGGTGACGTTGAGTGTGTTGGGATGGCCGGCACTGCTTTCAAGAATCAGACGCTAAAGTGGATTCACGACCTACCCCGGCCCATCGAAATCGCTGACTCACCGGCAGTGACCGATTAGCTTGCTTTGAGCTTTATCAACTTGGCTTGCAGTTGATTGGCCGTCGTCTGATCACCGCTTTCGCGAAATCGTTCGATGCCGCGCTCGTACATGGAAATGCAGTATTGGCTTGGTGAGTCGCCTCGCTTCTGCTGAATCACGGGCAAGAACTGTCGGTAGAAGGCAAGTAACGCCGTTCGATCGACTTGATTGACTTCCACCAGTTGTTCCATTCGGTCCAACATTTTTGGCACATAGCGGCCTTCTTGGGGGAAACGCAGAATCCCCTGCGAAAGCCCGGTGATCGCAATGCCGACTTTCTCTTGCCGAACCAGTTCGTCTGCAAAGACCAGCCTTGCTTCGGAAGCCAGGTCGGGACGTCCGGCCGATTCGTAGAGCGTGATCAATTGGTTGAACAGCTCGTTTCGCTTGTCGTCTCGTTGTTGAAACGCAATCAGGTCGTTGAAAATCTGCCACGTGAAATCGGGATAATTGGCGAAGTTGTTGAACAGGCCTCGAAGGTTGGCGTTCATCAGTTTCTCGTGACGCGATTCAATGACACCCGTCTTTGACATCTCCGCCAGCGCCGTCCAAGCCGGGCGACTCAGCGGACTGATGGCAACCACGTTCTCCAGGTATCGCAACTGATCCAGCACATCCAATTCCAGCGTGTCACGCAAGAGCGGAAACCATTCCATCAGCCATTTGGCCTGGCGAAACGCGAGCGGTTGATTTCCGATCGCAGAAAGCTGTTGTTCCAAGTAGCGATCCGTGATTCGTTCACCCGTTTGCGCATCCTTTAAGTTTCCGATGTAGTAATGATCGCCGCGATAACGCCCGTGTGATTCCAAGCGGAACTGAATCCCTCTTGATGAAACGGATTGCAGTTCAACCCACATGACCCAGGCATGTCCGGCGCCACCGAATCGGCCTTGTCCGGAGACATACGCGGCGGGCACTCCCAGGCTCTTGCCCACGCGTGCCGCAAAGTCCGCTTGATGGGCGCAGACGCCGCCGTATTGATCGAGGTTGGCAAATGTGTACGGCTTGCCGTCCATGCGACAGACCTCACTCTTGCTTTGTAGCATGCCATGGTCGTAAGGCACATCGCCGTAACACTTCCCGAACCCGACACGCGCGGGAAGGTATTTTGAGACCGCCCACTTCCGATCCCCAAAGGGTGAACCATGGTTGACGACGTGAGTCAGAAACTCCCAAGGTAAGAATTGTCCACGCCCCTGCATGACATTTTCTGCACGCAGGAAATACTCAAAATTCCCGAGCCCATCCATCGATTTCGCTTCCTCCAAACCGCTGTCTTGCGGATCGGTTGCTTTGGCGCGTCGTCGATGATGCCCGTACTGATAGACGCCCCGTCCATCGTCCCAAACGACTGCGATCGCGATGGCGAGCGGTGAGTGCGTTTCGATTTGTTCCGGGTGGGTCTCGCGCATTTGATTGAACAGACGGATTGCCTCCGTGACGTCGTCGTGTTCGGGATCGATCGCCACGTACAGCTCTTCTTTAATCGTTGGGTGATCCTCCAGCCATTTCCGAGCCGATGGATCCGAGTTGCCGAATGCGCTCTCGATTGCTTCGGAATGCTCCCGTTCAAATCGCTCGGCCCTCAGTCCGCGAAGGGTCTCGTACTGATAGGGCTTGAAGAGTTTGCCGTCCTCGTAGAGCTGAACCAAAATGTCGCCTTCGGAAGGCGCGTCCGCACCGGGTTCCTTCAAGGAAGCAGGCACGTTCGACTCGCTGACGAAACTCCCGCCAGACAACCCCCTGCCATCGGAGTCCTTGCCGGTTTCTGGCGATTTTCCTTCCGCCGTCATTTCTTCCTTCGGGTTGTTGGAAGAAGCAATCTGATCAAGTGCCTGTTGCAGTTCCTTGCGTTTGATGGCTCGCTGGGCTTCCGCTGGCGAATCGTCCTTGGGCGAGACCGGCCCCGGCGTCGCCTCGAAGGGGATTTCTGCATGATCAACCGAAGGCTGACTGGTCTCATCGGATTGCGAACTCGCATTCAGGTCGTCGCTGAAAGACTGCGAGTTTTTGTCGCGCGAGACTGGTTCGCCGCTCGTGGAAGGATTCTTTGAATCGGGTTCCGCGGTCGGTGGCACGCTGGCTTGATTGACGTTTCCGCCACCGAGCCACTTGAATCCCGCCAATCCACCGACGGCAACCAACAACACAACGATGATCAGAGCAAGCCAAGGAAACTTGCCCCGCTTAGGCCGAGGCCGACCGCCCTGTCGCGCGTCGGGTTGCTGGACGTTGATTTCGATCGTCATAGTCGTCGAGTGTTATCACGAAGAAAGAAAGTGAAACCGATCGAAGGCTGAAATCAATTCTTGACCCGAACGCCACAAGCCTTGAGTTCCTTGACCGCGGCTTCCTTTTGCGCGGGGGCAATCGCTAGTCCGCTTAGATACAGTTTCAAGTAGGGAGCGAAGCGTTTGTCTCCGTTGTAGTCCTCTTTGCATGCTGCCACCAAGGGAGACAAATCCTCGATGGGATTGTTTTGTAGCTGGAGCGTTTTGAGTGCCGGCAGTTCCGCAAGGGGCGAGAGATCAGAGATGGAGTTGTTTTGTAGATTGAGTGAAGTGAGCCACTTGAGGTTGGCAAGCGGAGCAATCGATTCAAGCAAATTGCCGGACGCATCGAGCGACCAGATTTTTGTGAGACCGTCCAGCACATCCAAATTTGAAACTCGATTCTCTGCAATGTACAGCGTTTGCAAATTGGACATTCCTTGAATCGCCGAGAGGTCCGCAACGTTGTTTTTTGAGAGGCCAAGTAGCTGCATCGAGGTCAGGTCACGAAGCGGTGAGATGTCTTCGATTCGATTCCCCGAGAGCATCACCGACTGCAGTTGGTTGAGGCTGGCGATGGGTGTCAAGTCGGAAATCTGATTGTCTCGCAAATCGATCAACATCAGCGAGCGACAATGCTCCAGCCCGGCGAGGCTGCGGATTTGACGCCCGATGCCGACGACCTGAGAAAGGCTGGCGACATCGTCTTTGGTGATCGGTTCGTTGCTGTATTGCTTGGCAAAGACCTGTTTGCGCACGGCTTCCTCGAGTGCCTTGTCGGCGAAGATCGAAGCTGGAGTCTCGGGCTCGTTTTGTGCCTCCGCTTGTTTCTTTACGGGCTTTTTTTCTCCGGGCTTTTTTTTCGCCCCCTCGGTGCCTGTTTTTTTGCCTTTCTGTTGCTGGGCTGCATTTTTCTTGCCTGCGGCATCTTGTGCGATTGCAGGCTGGGAAAAGAAACTTGGTAGCCCGAAGAGTAGGACGAGCGTCATCCAAGTCGATCGGTGAAGTAGCATCAAGTTGCAAGGAATCATGAGAGTCAGCTGACAGTCGGTGGGGGAAATACATTCGTCAGGGTTGGAAATCCATCACCCATTTTAGCATCCACCTGCTCGTGAGTCTCGTGCCACACAAAGGTCACCATGAAATCAAAGTTACAACTGATCGTCGGAGCCACGTTTTGGCTGGGGGTGATGGTGGCCGTTGGGGCCGGTTGGAATCGATGGAATGACCACCGAGACGCGGATTCTGAAAATCAGATTCCGAGCGATTCGATTCTTCGTTACACCACCGGGCAACACACTCGTCTCCGGATACCGGATGCGGGACATTCCCTTCGGTCGGGTGATCCGATCTTCCTTTCCGAAGACGGCGGCGAGTTTCATGGGGCAGGATTCGTCACCGCGGTGGAAGATACCGGAGCGGGACGTGAATTGGTCGTTCTCTGGTACGACCCGCAAGTCTCGGTCGATGAGTGCCAGTTGTTGCAGTACCGCCAAAGCGGACGGTTGTCAGAAGTGGTCGAGACGATGCTGACACCGCAAAAGCGAAAACTCATCCGCGAGCGTTTGGAGAAGGTGATGCAACAGCACGGCGACGAGGTCTCTCGATCCTTGGAGCCGTTGCTCAAGCAAACGATGAAAGAGTCAATGCCGATTATCGAAGACTCGTTTCGTGCGTCCGTCGCAAGGCACCGAAAAGAAATCGATCAATTGTCC
>JBCBOO010000056.1:0-27076 GCA_039821235.1 Planctomycetota bacterium | reverse complement strand
ATCGATTCGATGAGTTGCACGCCATTGCACTGAGGCATCTCCATGTCGGTCACCACCAAATCGAGCGGCTTTTCATTGAGAAGCTCGATCGCGTGAGTGCCTTCCTCTGCCGTCTCGACTTCGAAACCGCTTTGCGACAACAGCCCCGCTAGCAGCGTTCGCTGGGTTGCGCTATCGTCAACCACAAGGACTTTTGGCATGGCGGATGACCGTTGGGGGAGAGAATGCAAGGCAGATTGACAGGCGGGAACCTCACGATCATATCTCTTTTCTGTCGCTGGCGCACTCAATTCACGTTGCCCCCCACGCGAGAAGTTCAGCATGCTGCGTCCCATTCCTTTTGAATCTGATCTCGATTCCCTCTCGATTGCACCCCCGGTCTCGAGAGAACTCGCCGCAATGCGAGCACGGATCCAAGCGTTCCAGGATTGCTGGGAAGAACATCATGCGGCACAGTTTGTTGCTGCCGACTACGAATTGGTCTTTCGGGCGATGACGTGGATCCAAAAGACTCAAGCACTGATCGGAAACCGATTTCTTGAATGGGGGTGTGGCTTTGCCACCGTGGCTTGCCTGGCAACCGAATTGGGTTGGTCATCGTTCGCGGTAGAGGCACACCGCGATTTGATCGCGCAGGCGAAGCGGACGATTCAAGAGTGGCCGGCGCAAGTGTCACTTCACCACGGGAACTTTCTTCCTCGCGGGACAGAGCAGCTGGCCGACGATCCGACGTTGCCATCACTCAGCCACGAAGGCAGTTCCGCCTACGAGGCGTGGGAGATGACGTTGGATGAGTTTGCCATCGTCTATTCCTACCCCTGGCCTGGCGAAGCCACGTTCCACGAAGACGTGTTCGCGGAACATGCGGAGTATGGTGCGATCCTACTGATGTTCGTTGGGCCCAATGAGGTCCAAGCGTATCGGAAGGTGCGACGCTGAGACGGCTGTCAGTAAGTGCGGTAAAGCTTGATCGCCAGTTCGTTCATGTTTTCGACGTTCATCTTCTGGATGACGCGTTTACGGTGACGATCGATCGTTTGATACGTCACCAAGAATTTCGTGGCGAGTTTTCGCGAGGGGACGCCGAGAAGAAAGTCCGGGAGGATTTCCAGTTCCTTGGGCGTTAATTTCCCAAATCGGCTTCGCAGCTCGCACCGCGACTCATCACCTTCCGCATCTGCACGAAAGGCCTCTTCGGCGGCATCGATGAGATGCAAGGCATCGATGGGCCGCGTCACGACGTCAGCGAAACCGGCTCGAATTGCTCGATGAAACCGTTTTCGAGATTGATCCGCAGTGACACCCACCATGGAGAACCGAACGCCACCGTCAGCGTACCGGCGGATGGCGTCCTCCATCTGCTCGGGAGCGGCATCCAAATCGACCAAGAGACAGCCCGGACGAAACGAGGTGAGTTTCTTAAACACGTCCTCCCAGTTGTCGACTTCGACCGTTTGGAATGGAAGTGCATCAGGAAGTGTCTCAAGTGAAAGTCTTTCACTTCGTAACACGACCATAAACGGACGGATTCCGAGAGTCCTCGGCGCTTCTTGCGCGGCCTTGATCATCGTTGCCCCTTTGATTCAAGTGCAGGTGGGTCGGTAGGTAATTCAGCTGAAATTCAGCGTGTGTTGCCTCATAAGGATGGGAACCAAGTGGATGAGCCGCGTGCCCCGCTGGCGTTCCCGAACCAGCGACGGCTCGCGGGCGACGGTAGCGAATTGAACTTTAGAAAATCCAGAGCGATTTTGCGAAATTTATTCGGCCGCCATCGAGTGTGCACGAAACCCCCGAAAAAGCTCCTCCTTTGCGTTCTGCAATTGGCGGCTTTCAAAGCGGTTCGGCCTCGTTTGCTAGCGAGAGACAATTCGGTTCAAATACCCGCGAAAGTAACCTTGTTCCTCCCTGAACCCTGCAAACCACGATGCAGTTACCGGTCGTCAATGCCAACGAATCGCCCGCACCCCGCGCTCCTGAATCCGATGAGGGCGGCCGGGGCAGCTACGCCGTCGTCTCGCTGGGCTGCCCAAAAAACTTGGTCGACACCGAGCAAATGTTGGGTCGGTTAGATGAGGACGGCTATCGAATGGTGGGGCAAGTGGATTCGGCTGACTTCGTGGTCGTCAACACCTGCGGCTTTATCGATTCGGCGCGTGAGGAGTCTCTCGGGGCGATCGATGAAATGCTGGACCTAAAGCGTCAGGGGAAAATCCGCGGCGTGGTGGTGACGGGCTGCTTGGCCGAACGTCAGCAGGGGAAGTTATTGGAGGCACGTCCCGAAATCGATGCCATGGTCGGCGTCTTTGGACGGAACGACATCGTCGACGTCGCCAACCGACTCCAAAGTGGCATCGACGAACAGCAACGCGTCTTCCGTCCCGCACCGATTCGTCCCCTCTCGGATGCGGTTCGTGCGCCAGTGACGCCGCGTCACTTCGCGTACCTTAAGATCAGCGAAGGCTGCGATCGTCTGTGTACGTTTTGCGCTATTCCGAAGATGCGCGGCAAACACTACAGCAAGCCGATTGAACAAGTCATCGATGAAGCGAAGCGACTCGGAGACAGCGGGGTTAGGGAAGTCGTCGTCGTCGCACAGGATACGACGTACTACGGAAAAGACCTTTATGGTCAACCCCGTTTAGCCGACCTGCTCGTCGAACTCGATCAGATTGAGTCCATTGATTGGATTCGATTGATGTACTTCTACCCGATGTACATCGATGATCGGTTGATCGATACGCTTGCAGCATCCAAACGAATCGTTCCCTACATCGACATGCCGCTGCAACACGCGAGTGATCGAATGTTGAAACGGATGTCTCGCAAGACGACGCGCGGACTCCAAGAGCAAATCATTGGCAGCTTGCGTGAGAAAATTGATTCGCTCGTCATGCGAACGACGATGATCACGGGCTTCCCGGGTGAAACGGATAACGATTTCGACCAACTGGTTGACTTCGTTGCCGATCAGCACTTTGAGCATCTTGGCGTATTTACTTACTCTGTTGAGGAGGACACTCCGGCAGCCAAACTTCCCGACCGTGTCCCGGCGGAGGTAGCACTGCAACGTCAAAGTGAGTTGATGGCTGTCCAGCAAGAAATTGCGTTTCGTTGGAACGCATCTCGAGTCGGTTCGGTGGAACCGATCATCATCGACTCCGAATTTGAAGAGCAACCCGGTGTCTGGATTGGGCGAACCAAGTCAGAGGCACCGGAGATTGATGGCGTTGCCTACGTCAGCGGGGTCGATGAAAGCCGCCCTCCAAAAGTGGGTGACTTGATCGACTGTGAGATCGTTGCGTCACAAGGCTACGATCTGGTTGCGGCGCCCTGCTGAGAAGCCAGGCGTCCGAACAAGCACACGATCCAAAGCTCGGCCGCGTCGCTGTTCGTCGAGGCGCTGTTCGTCGAGTCATCGCTGATTTTCATTCGTTCACAGCGGATATAGCGACAGTCATTCTCGAGCGACTCGGCAAAGTCATAGATGGCTTTGATGCGCCCGGAAACTTCGAGCTGGTACGACGCTGTTCCCAAACCTTGATGCTCGATCTGCTTGAGTGGTCGAACCAATCGGACACGGACCCGGCACTCCCGGGAGAGCCGGTTGATCTCGCTCTCGATCACTCCTGCGTCGATTTTCTCCGGCAACCACTCGCGGATCCGCTCTGCTCGCGCGACCAAGTCGTCGCTTGCAGCTTGTTCTGCGGAGTTTGCCAGTGATTCCCCCAGGGCGACCGGCGTTGCGGACAGAACGTCATCCAGATCCCCAACGAATGGAGCAGGGTGTTCAGTTGCGAACACTTGCTGATCGTCCGGTGACAAGACGAGGTACGTTGTGATGGAAATCGCGATTGCAATCAGTGTCACGATGGACCCTGCGAGATGGCAACGTGAGGGTGTCGAGAACCACCGCAGTATCGAAGTCTGTTTCTTTTTTTTCATGGCGAGTCGCCGGCGGGAACAATGGTGATTGTGTAAAGTGTTTCGTCGCGAATGGTTGCCGAAGCGACCACCTCGACCTGTTTGATGCTTGGTTCGTCTCGCATGTCACGGCACCAGGCATCGATTGCATGTTGTCCACGGATACTGATCGAGAGAGTGACAAGACTCGGTGCAGTATCCTCCTCGAAGGCATCTTCCGTCCATGAACGAGGGTTCTGGAAATCGAGCGAGTGGACCGTCAGTTCCGTTCCAGACCGTTCCATGAGCTTCGCGAGCAACTGGTCGAGCTCCCGCGCCATCGCGACGAAACTGGGGTCCGAACGCCAACGCTCTGCGCGAGCGACGACCGACCTCATTGGATCATCGGTGCCAGTGCGTTGCAGTGATGCGTTCGCTGCGCCTCGTGGCTCCACCAACACCACCTCGTTCAACCTCAGGGAATCGCCTTTGGCTGCGCCGGGAGCCTGGATATCACCGGAAATTGCGTTCGCGGCCCGAGTCGCGTGTTGATGCGCCTGGACATATTGCTTTCGAAGGCCCACCGAGGTGAGTACCGCAAGCAACGCCATGAGGGCCGCAATGAATGCGAACCACACATAGATCGTTTGGTGTGCCTTTTGCTTCGCAAAATATTCAGAAGGGATTAGCTCGAAAAGCTGCCACTGATCAGATGGGTCAAAGGGTTTTCGCGTCATCCTTCGTACCCCCAATCACCGGTGCATGTTGCCGTCCGTGCCAACGAGATCGCCGAAGCAAATCGGCAACTGTCTCTCAGGGGAGTGGGCTCGTCCGATTCACCCGAGTCCGTCGCCGCGGGACCGGCAGTTCCCAAGAGAGACCAAACCGCAACCGGCATCTCCAGTTGCGTCGCAAGCTTGGATTCGATTCCTTCGGTTTCCGCGAGCTCTCCCGTGATTAGAACCGGCTTGTTTGAAAGCGAACTCATATCGGATCGTGACGAAAAGACCAAGGTTTCACGAATCGCCTTCGACAGTTGACGCAGGTATGGAGAGAGCGCGGATGAATCCGTGACCGGGACATCGTCCTTGGACTGCGACACCAGGGACGGCAGCTTGCGAGTGAGTCCAATCCCGCTGCGATGTTGCACTGAGATACTCGCAGAGTGCTGATCCAACGAGACCAAGCATTGTGCATCGATTCCAGTCAGGGGAAATGCCGCATGGTTGAGGGCGACGGGTGTCGGCAAAGCTGACCTGACCGAATAACCTTGCCGAGCGACTGCGTCGACAAGTTCGATGATCAGCGTCTCAGGGAGCGTCGCAACAACGTACTGGTCTTCTTGCTTGGGCTTTCCGTGATGCTCCCCGACAACGGGCCAATAACTGATGTGCGAGTTTCCTTCGAATCCGGATTCCGCAAAGTGCTGCTCACTTGAATCGACGAACGAGTCCACTTCGGTACCAAAGGTCGTCTGGAGCTGCATCCAGTGCAATGGCAATCCGATTACGGCTTCATTGCGATCACCGTCCATGCATCGGGGAAGACGTTCGGCGAGCGTGCGGATGCACTCCGTTGCACGTTGACGATTGAACGGTCCGGACTCTGCTGGGAAAGAAAAGTCAAAACGCCCGACCCAGCGGTATTTTTCGACATCCGGGTGAAATTGTTTGAGCGACGCGATGCGCGCACCAACCATCCCGACCTCGATTCCGACCAACGTCCTTGCGTTGACCGCCGAGGCAGCCGCCAGCGGTCGTCGCTTTGTCTCCCTTTCCGAGGGCAGGCTCGATGCCGCAGGCATTTCCGGTGATGGGGACACGGGTGAGAGGAGGCTGTTCGTGCTCGACATGATGTGAATCCCTTCAGTCCTTTTGAGGTTGATACGAGCTTGCGACGCACTGGATGATTTCTTCCAGGCTTGTCAGTTTGTTTTCAGCGAGTCCCATCGCAGCAGAGAGAAGCGACGGGGTCGTTCGATGCTGCCGGATCGTTTCGAGTTCGACACCGCTCTCCAGCAGTCCGCGAAGTGACTGGTCAAACTCGGTCAGTTCGAAAACACCCACTCGACCGCGATAGCCTGTTTCACTGCACTCCGCGCATCCTCGCCCCCGAGCGTAGCTCAACGAAGCGGAGGTGACTCCGATTGATTGCAGCGTCTCGAGTTCGGGGTGGTGAATCTCACTACAAGACGGACACACCTTTCGCAGCAACCGTTGCGAGATCGTTCCTACGAGGGCAGAGCAAAGTTCACCCCTTGGAATCTGCCATTGAATCAGACGAGCTAGTGCTCCGATGCCGTCTTCGGCGTGAAGTGAGGCCACGACCAACCGTCCCGAAAGCGCGGCTTCAACAGCAGCAGCTGCTTCGGTGCCGTTCGCAATGCGGTCGATCAAGAGAACGTCTTGATCCTGCCGGCAGGCTTGCTCGACCGTGACGGCGGTTCCGTCTGGCGGGCTGTTCAGTCCGCCACCGATACTCCATTCCATTTGGCAAACCTGATCGATCGGAAACGACACCTGTTCTTCCAGGGTTGCGATACTTCGATCATCACCTTTGAGCGATTCTGCGATTGAGTAAAGCGTCGTCGTGAGCCCGTTGTCTTTCGGACCGGAGACCAAGACCAATCCGCTTCGTCGGCGAAGCGTCTCAGTGACTCGGTTCAGGACCTGACGCGTGAACCCCAAGTCATCCAGTGGCCGAATCATCGCGTCTCGATCGAGCACCCGAATCGCAGCCCGATCACCGAGCCCGGTCGGCATCGTCGTTAGCTGCATCTGGACTTCGCGGCGACCGATCCGTGCGGTGAAACGACCGGCCTGAGCAACGGGCGTTTTTTCCTTTGGAATTCCCGCCAGTCGTTTGAGCCGAGACACAAGGTTTTCATGCGTGTCTCGCTTGGGCTTAATCGCTTCACGAAGTCGTCCGTCGACACGAAAGCGAATGCTGGAGACCTGTGTTCCGGGCTCAAAGTGGATCACGCTTGCGTTTTGCCGAATCGCCTGCGAGAGCGCATAGTGGAGCAGACCATTCGTTCCGCGTCCGGCCGAGTTGATTTGAACGTCATCCAAGTCAATTACGGTTCCGCGTCCCGGTGATTGGTGAGCATCTCGTTCGCCTGCGTTACCGCTAAAATCATCTTCGTAACAACGCGGTAAGAGACGAGCGATTCCTTCCGCCAACGTCAGCACCGGGCGAATGCGACATCCGCTGATCGCAGCAAGCGTGTCGATCGCCGCGAGGTCTTGTGGATCGGCCATCGCGACCGTCAAGCAATCGCGAACACAGATGATCGGCAGGATACGAAGTCGTTCGGCGATGCGGCGCGGTATGAGACGAACGGCGACCGGGTCGATTAAGCTCTCACTCAGTTTGACGCCTTCGACCCCGAGCTGTTCTCCCATGATCGGCAGAAGTTTCGCTTCATCGACCAAACCCAACTCGGCGACAACCTCACCGAGTCGCTTGAACCGGGTTCGTTTGACACGTCCAACCGAATCGGTTCCCTCGCGAGCGGCGATTGTGCGAAGCCGGCGCTCTTCACTTGCCTGGTGTGCGAGTGCCGTTTGCAACTGGTCTTCTCGAATCAAACCGGCTTCGATCAGGCGTCTTCCAAGCGGAAGCATGCTGGAACGACGCCCCGCGCGCTGCGCTGGAAATACGATCTGCCGCATCGCAAGTGGCGAGTGAGTCGCTTGTTCTGCGGGAGTGTTTACCATGACGATTCAGAAAGATACGGCGAAGCCAGTTGGAACAATTTGAAGCTCACGACAAGCAGCCGAGTGCGGTGACGACGTCGGGGTGGGTTTCAATGCTTTCACCAACGCCGGTAATCCGAAGCGCATCGGAACACAGCGGGCCAACTCCACACAGGCTCAATATTCCGCCTCGACGAGAGCACTCTTCGCTGAGTGCCAACATCCATTCCACGGCTCGCCCATCGAACAAGGGCGTCTTTTCGAGATCCAAAACGATTGCCGGTTGCCGGCCTGTGAGTTTGCCGGCGACAAGCTCGCTCAGCCTCGAAATGGTTTCCGAACGCAGCGGGCCTTCCGTTCGGACAACGAATACGCTGCCGTGTTGTTCAATGCGTGTCATGGCAGCCTAGCCCTCTCGATGATGTTCGAGAGCACGCGTCGGAGTTAGCCCGATCGCAAGGGCATCGTCTTGGTCACCAACGTCCTCACCGGTCTCTCGAGAACTCGCGACGGAACCGCTACTCGGCAAGCTCAGCGTGAATGTGCAGCCTCGACCGACTGCCGTTTCCAATTCGACGTCACCGCCGTGCGTTCGAGCGACTTCACGAGTGAATGCGAGACCAAGACCTGTGCCGGGTACTTCGCGGTTGACGTTGTGGTTGCCCCGGTAGAACTTATCAAAGACTCGTGGCGCGTCTTCCGGCTCAATACCGGGTCCGTTGTCTTGGACGTGAAGGCGGAGCCAGGGATGCTCCAGGCAGATTCGTAAATCGACTTCGCCGCCGATCGGCGTGTACTTCACCGCGTTTCCGATGACATTCACGATCGCCGCGTGGAGTTTCTCACGGTCTCCGAAAACCGATGGGGAAGCGGTCGTAACATCCACGCGAATCGTGATTCGCTTTTGGTCGGCCATCGTTCGCAATTGTTCAATGGCTTGGGTCAGCAAGAGCGAGACATCCAATTCACATCGATTGGCCACGAGCGATCCGGCTTCCATACTGCCGACCGACAGCAACTGCTCGGCCAATCGAAGAACCCGCTCGCTTTCGGCCTCCAGGGTTCCGCAGCACTCATCGCGCAACTCCGACTGCTCTGGGTCAAGGGACTGCAGTGTCTCCGTTGCGGACTTGAGAAGATCCAGGGGATCGTGCAACTCACGAGTGGTCTTGAGCAAGTATTGATCGCGGGCTTTCGAAGCCAATTCCTGCTGTGTCACGTCGGTGAGCACCCAAGCCAGTCCTTCTCCGTCACCAAAGTGACCGTCCAAACGAGACCTGGCAATCCGCAGGTAGAGTCGTTCGCCGGCGACGGTAATGTGATGCCGCTCTTGAATCATTCGCACGTTACCCAGCAGCCTGCCACGTTTGGCGACAGCTGAGTCTCCACCCTCGCGAAGTCCCAGCAGGTCGATCAGGTCGCGTCCGACATGGTTTGCGTCTTCGGGCAAGCTAAAAAGATTGCAAGCGGGCGGGTTAATGTTCAACATTCGCCCGTCCAGATCCGTGATCACCCAGGCCACCGGCAAGCCGGTCATCGCCCGCGAGAGCGTCACCGACTCCGAGGGAGTCGTTTCTTCAACACTCGGTGACGGAGCGGTGTTGGACCCTGCCTCGGACAGCAGTTCGTTCCAGGCGAGTGTGACGGGATCCTCCCCGATAATGGGCCGCACGGATTCCCATCGATTCGGTTGCCCGGTATTGCGTCGCAGTTCGGTCTCGATCGTGCGCAGTGTTTTGACACTTCGCATGGAAATAATGCCGCTGAGCGAACAAACGGCGACCGTCGCGACCCACATCATGGACTGCAGCCCCTGTAACTTTGGGAGCGAAATCGCCAGGAGTCCAAAGATGAGCGCGCAGAGGGCGACCACGAAATAGAACATTCCGATGCGCGTGGTCACCAACGGCTGGCGAATCGACTTCGTTGGTTGGTTCTCACCCATCGCCATCTCCACGGGGGAATACACGGCAGGTGATCGCTTCGTGCAGTTGTTCGAGCGGAAATGGTTTTTCAAGCACAAGGACGAGTTGACTGGGCCAAGTTTGTTTCGCCGCAAAGCAAAACGGATTGGCCGAGCACAAGATCGCCTTGGGCTGGTGTTCGACATCGAGTCTATCGATCTCGGTCAGCAATTGCCGGCCACTCATCCCCGGCATCTGGTCATCCGAAATCAGAAGATCGAAGGGAGAATGCTGAAGCTTGGAAAGAGCCTCGAGACCATCGGCGGCAGATTCGACATCGCGGGCGACTTCCCAGTACGGAAGTGCCGTCATCAAGACCTTGCGAAAGATCGGATCATCGTCGACGACCAAGACACGGAGCTTGCTCGTTCGCGAAGAGACGCGTCGTTTCGGATCGATTGCCGTTGAAAGCATGAGTGATTTGAAGAGCACGAGAGTGAACGACAGCGACCGGGAGGTGCTGAAACGTAGGACGTGCTTCGTCCGTTTACACTCGCGAGGGTGTAAATTCACTCAGTCGCGTAGGCACTCCCCAGTGGTCCAATCGATCCCAGCGGTAGATTCCACACGACCGAACGATGCCAATGGACGTGGGCGGAAGGAAACGTGCGTTGATCGTACGCCTCGCTTCATGAGGTCTGGCGGCCACACGAAATGAGAAAAGGAGTGCTCGAGACAGTGATTTCTTCTCCGACACGCGTTTTCAGCTCGGCTTGCAAGTCCGGCCTGTGAATTGCGGTCTGACGAACATGCCCCCGTGATCTCGTCTCGCATCTTGTCGAAAAGAGCCAGTCCTTTGCCACAGCCGACCCACCATCAACGCCCACTTTGGATCCTCATCTTTGCGATCTTCCTGTTATGCTTCGCAATTCGAGCCAGCGCGAGCGAGATGTGCCCCCCCGAGGACTCGAGTTCGTTCATCTTGGTTGACACCACTTGGCCGTCTCGGTAACCTTCGCGGACACAGAACAGGTAATTGCAACTGCCCGGTCCTGCCCCAAGGTCCGGGTTTTCTTTTTAGTTGAACGGCACCTTCCGCCACCCAGCTTTCCGTCACACAGCTCTCCGTCACACAGCGTTCGAACACATTCGCCATGAATCCTCAAGACATCTTGCGTTATGTCGATTCGCTCCATCGCGAAAAGAACATCGACACTGAATTGGTGTTTTCTGCGATCGAGGCAGCCCTCCAAACGGCTGCGAAGCGGCAGTATGGCGAAGAAGCAGATATCGAAGTTCGTCTCGATCGTGAAAACGGTCGCATTTATGCAACGCTCGATGGCGAAGCTCTGGGCGATGACCAAATCGGCCGAATTGGTGCCCAGACGGCAAAACAAGTCATCATTCAAAAGGTGCGCGAGGCCGAACGCGACTCCCTGATGACGGAGTACCGCGAGCAAATCGGTGACATGGTCGCCGGAATCATTGGACGAGCTGATGGTGGTGTCGCCACGGTGAATCTCGGAAATGTCGAGGCCATTTTGCCTCGCAGTGAACAGATCCCCGGTGAGACGCTGCACGCTAGCGAGCGAGTGCGTGCGATCGTTTTCGAAGTTCGAGCGACGGGAAACCGAGTCCGTGTCGTGCTCAGCCGAACGCGGCCCCAGTTGGTTCAGCGACTCTTCGAACAAGAAATCCCAGAACTCAGCGAAGGCGTTATCGCTGTCAATTCGATCAGTCGGGAGCCAGGTTACCGAAGCAAGGTGGCCGTCAGTAGCGAAGACAGCCAGGTCGATCCGATCGCGGTGTGCGTCGGTTACCGCGGCAGCCGAATCAAGGCCGTCCGCGAGGAACTGGCCGGCGAACACATTGACGTCGTTCGCTACAGCGATGACCCCGAAGTCCTTATTCCGAACGCACTGCAGCCAGCCGCCGTTGAACAAGTGTTGCTCTGCGACATGATCGGCCGCGCGATTGTCTTGGTCCAGGAAGACCAGCTCTCACTTGCGATCGGTCGCCGTGGACAGAACGTTCGCTTGGCCAGCAAACTGTGTAGCTGGGATATCGAAATTATGACGGCGGGCGAACTGGAAGAGCAAATCGAACGAGCGGTCGAAGCTTACAGTCAGCTTGATGGCATGACGCCCGAGATCTCCCAGGTCTTGGTTGAACAGGGCTACCTTTCTTATGACGATTTGTCCGTGATTGAGCCGGACGCGTTCATGGAAATCAGCGGACTCTCTGCCGAACAAGTCGACTCGATTGTCGAAATGGCGGAACTCAGAGCCGAAGAGGCAGAAGAGGCTGCTGCGGAGGAACGCCAAGCTCGACGAGAACGCGAGCGATTGCAGCGGGAGGCTGAAGCGGCCGGCATCGCCGAGCCCGAACAGGCTCCCGAGCCCGTTGCGGATGCGGACGCTGCGGAAAATACGGAAGCGGCGGAATCAGCAAACGAATCGGCAGCCGAGACTGAAGAAGCTGCCAGTGAAGAAGCTGCCAGTGAAGAAGCTGTCGTCGCGGAAGACGCAACCACGCCAGGGGAGCCTGCGGCAGACGACTCGGAACTTGCCGATGCGTCCTCCGCGGAGCCGCGTCCTGAGAGTTAACGCCGACGACCACGCGGTACCACAGTAAAAAAGTCGATCAAATCTCGGCTTGTACACTCGTCGGACCTCTGCGTGGGGCTGCTTTTTCGCTATCCTTTGCGAAATCAGTGTCCTGAAAGCCAGTGTGGAGTAATCTCGTTGGTCCTCAGGACGCTCAATCACCGAAAGAAACCACCCCGGTTCACCGTTCCGCCATTACCAGTGCAACATGGCGGGTGCAGCGTCCTCGGATAGGGCGATGTACCGAACGAGAATCGATGGAGGAGCTTTTTATGTAACTTGAATAGCTATTTGGAACGCCACCGAGCGACCGTCTCGGACGACGTGTTCCACACGAATTTGACAGGACTTTAACCCCGTGGCACGTATTTACGCGCTTGCAAAAGAACTCAATCTCGATAGCAAAGATCTGGTTGATCTGGTCAAGAAAGTTGGCATCACCGGAAAAGGATCTGCGCTTGCCAGTCTGACTGACGACGAGGTCCAACGTGTGAAGGACCACATGAGTGGCTCTGGCGGCAGTGCTGCCCCTGCCGCTCCCGCACCAACACCGACCGAAAGTAAACCGGTGGCGGTTCGTGAATCTGTTCGTTCTGAACGACGTCCGGTCAATCTCTCGACTCCGGCTCGTGCCAAACCCTCCGAGGAATCTGCGGAGGCGAAACCCGAACCGAAGGCGAAACCAGACCCAAAGGTCCGCGCCCCCGCACCGCTGCCGCCCGTCTCCGAGCCCTCCGCGGTAAAAGAAGACACGCCCGCACAAGCGCCTGAAGTACGCCTTCCAGGTTCTGCGAGAAGCAGCGGTTTGTCCACTCGATCGGCGACGCCTCCGGGAGCGCCCGCAGGCGCGGAGCCCGAGACCAAGCCGCGAAAGGCTCAGCCCAGCAAGACGACCCCTTCGTCACCACCCAGCAAGCCTCTCGGACGACCGGTTCGCAATACCGGTGGCAACGCGCCGGAAAAGAAAAAGCCAATCGCAAAACCGGCGGCGAAAGCACCCGCCACAGTTCCCGCCAAGCCTCCCGCAAGACCCGCCGGACCACTCGCCGTCCGTGGCGGTGCCGGCGGCGGGGGACGCGTCCGTTCACTCGACGGCCGCAGCAATGCGGGCGCTGGTGGAGGTGGCGAAGTCAAGAAAACGGACACTTCCAAAGGGAAACGACGAGAGCCTCGCATCTCCGTCAAAATGGCTTCCCTGCCGGATGCTCCGAAAGACGCGGCTCCGAAACCAAAGGAACAGCAAAAAGCTCAAAAGCCCGAGATCAAGCTCAGTGCCGACCTGATCGCCGGTCATAAGAAGGGCATGAAAGCGCCTCTTGATAAGCTGGCTGCTGCCGAAGAGTCGGTTGACAAGAAACGCAATGCCACCGCAGGTGGGAATGCGAAACGTGGAGGCCTGACGGGATTCACCGAAAAGGGCAAACGTGGTTTTGAAGAAGAAGAGAAACCGCGTCGTAAAGGCCTGGCTGGAATGGCCAGTGCCCGTGCCGACCGCTCCGGCAAGCGACGGAAGTCCGGTGACCTCTCGCGGAGTTACCGACGGGATGACCATCGCGGACAGCGGCGTACGCTGCAGCATAAAGGCACCAACACGGCTGCCCCGCGGAAAGAAGCCGTCCAGATCGAACTCCCCTGCACCATTCGTGGCTTCTCCGAAGCCGCCAGTGTTCCCGTTGCACAAGTGCTGAAGTCACTGATGGGAATGGGCATCATGGCAAACATCAACGCGGAGCTCGAATTCGAAACCGCCGAATTGATCGCGGCCGAGTTGGATCTTGAACTGCAGCTCAAGGAATCGGAGACGCTCGAGGATGAGCTGATCACCGAAATCGAAGAGCTGGCGGATGATCCCGATCAGCTCGTCACACGTGCACCAATTGTGACCTTCCTGGGCCACGTTGACCACGGAAAAACGAGTCTGCTGGACTACCTGATAGGCATCAATGTCGTCAGTGGCGAGGCCGGAGGTATCACCCAGCACATTCGCGCTTACGAAATCGACAAAGATGGCCGCAGTGTCACGTTCGTCGATACACCGGGTCACGAAGCTTTCACCGAGATGCGTGCTCGGGGTGCCAATGTCACCGACATCGCCGTACTCGTGATCGCAGCCGACGATGGAATCATGCCGCAAACGGCGGAAGCAATCAGCCATGCCAAGGCGGCCGAAGTTCCGATTGTCGTCGCGTTGAACAAGATTGACTTGGAAGGAGTCGACGCCAATCGAGTGCTCACCCAGCTGACCGAACATCAGCTGACCCCAAGTGAATGGGGCGGTGACGTCGAGGTCGTTCGAACCAGTGCCATCAATGGCGATGGGATGGATGAGTTACTCGAAACATTGCTCACCATCGCGGAACTGAACGAGTACGCGGCCAATCCTGATCGCGACGCACTCGGCGTCTGCTTGGAGTCCGAGCAGCAAGGCGACCGAGGAGTCGTGGCCAAAATGGTCGTTCAAAACGGAACACTGCACGTCGGCGATGTCGTGGTTTGCGGGCCGACCTATGGTCGTGTTCGAGCCATGTCGAATACGTTGACCGGCGAATCGATCGATGCGGCTGGTCCTAGTACACCGGTGAGCGTGATGGGACTCGAGGCGCCTCCCGGTGCGGGAGATCGGTTCCATGTTCTTTCCGATATCGCAGATGCTCGTGAAATTGCTGGCAGTCGCGCCGACGCGTCCAGTCGACAATCGCTGTCCGGCATTTCCACGGCTGTCTCGTTCGACGCCTTCCAGGAAATGCTCCAGGACGGACGTCTTGGCCAGTCTGAAGAGAAGGTCAAGCTAAACGTGATCATCCGTGCCGATGTAAAGGGCTCCTTGGAAGCGATCGATAAGGAACTCGGTAAATTTGAGCATCCGGAAGTCGAAATCAAAGTGCTCCAGCGCAGCGTCGGTGGCATCTCGCTGGCGGACGTCACGCTCGCGAGTGCTTCGGACGCCGTGATTCTCGGTTTCAATGTGATCCCGGATGAACAAGCACGTTCACTTGCTGACGACCGAAATGTCGAGATTCGTCGCTACGATGTGATCTACAAGCTGACCGATGACATCAAGGCGATGATCGAAGGAAGGCTCAAGCCGGAAGAACGCGTCGTCGAACTGGGCCGTGCCCTGGTCAAACAGGTCTTCAGCATTTCGCGGGTCGGTACCATTGCCGGTTGCTATGTCGCCCAAGGCTCGATCCAGCGTGGATGCCGCATCCGTGTCAACCGCGACGGACGCACCATCGGCGACTACGGCTTGGATTCGCTTCGGCGGATCAAGGAAGACGTCAAAGAAGTGCCGCGTGGAATGGAGTGCGGTATTCGGCTTCAAGGATTTAACGATGTCAAACAGGACGATGTCCTGGAGGCGTACCGAATCGAAGAAGTTGCACGGACGTTGGATTAACGTTTCGTGTGCCGGGCAAACACGCTCGGCACCGCGCTGAATGCGTTCCCTGGTCGAGCCGCACTCGAGTAAGCTGGCCGGGACGTCGCAACCATCGACCGGCCGCGTGAACGTCTCTTTCGGCCGCGTCCCGGATCGTCCTTCGATCCGACTTCACTGTTATTCACTCCTCTCCGCTAAACCCCGCTGATCCCTTGACCAGTCGTCGACTCTTGAAAGCCGCAGAAGCCATTCGCGAAGTGGTCGCGTCTGCAATTGTCACGGAAGTGCGGGACCCGCGAGTCAAAGACGTCACGGTCATTGGCGTCGAAGTCACGCCCGATATGCGTGAAGCCACGGTTTCCGTGAGCATCATGGGTGATGAAAAGCAAAAGTCGCTCACCATGAAGGGCTTGGAAAACTCTGCCGGGTTTCTCCAATCGAAAATTGCCAATCGAATCGACACCCGCTACACACCCAAGCTACGTTTTGAACTCAACCGTGGCCTTGAGAATGCCATGGTCGTCGGCGAGCTGCTGAACAAAATACGCAGCGAGAAAGACGAAAAAGAGAACGACGAGGAAACGAACCACGAGAACGCAGACTCCTAGCGGATCATGTATGCCTGCGTCACTAACCGCGCCGTCCGTGGCCGGAACAAGATCAAGACAGACAACTTTGATGATCGTTCGGCAGGCTTGCCGAACGCCCCAAGAAATACCACACCAACCCGTCGGCAGAATCGATGGCAGCAAGTAACCGAGCCAAGCTAATCACCAAGCTCCAAACGGAGCTCAAGAAGAAATACAGCCTTCCACCATCGCAGCCTTCTCGACCGCTGTTGGAACACGTTCTCTACGCGTGCCTGCTGCAAGACTCGCCGTACGATTTGGCTGACGAGGGATTGGCGAAATGCGAACAAGAGTTCTTTGATTGGAATGAGGTTCGTGTTACCACCGTGACCGAATTAACACAGGTCTTGAGCGGAATGCCAGACCCGGCCAAGACTGCACGGCGCCTGAAGGACACGCTTCAGTCTCTTTTCGAGGAGTTCTATTCCTTCGATCTTGATCACTTAAAGAAGGAGAACCTTGGCAAAGCGGTGGCCAAGCTGGAAGCCATGCCCGCGGTCACACCGTTCGTCTTGTCGTACACCGTTCAACACGGTCTTGGCGGACACTCGATTCCCGTCGACTATGCGGCGATGGTGATCATGCTCTCGACTGGCATCGTTTCGCAGAACGAAGCCGCAGGTGGCAAGGTTCCTGGCCTTGAAAGAGCCATCCCCAAGAACAAAGGCGTTGAGTTCGGATCGTTGCTGCATCAGGCCGGCGTCGCGCTCCTGATGGACCACAACGACAAGACTGCACGCAGTCTCGTTGATGCGGTCGCAAAGGGTTCTTCGGATCGGTATGACGAATGGGAAGCAAGCAAGAAAGCCGCCATTCGACGGGTCAAGCGACGACGGCGTGATGAAAAGGCCGCCGAGGAAGCCGCTGAGGTCACCCCCGAAGTGAAGCCGAACAAGAAATCGTCCGCAAAGGACGCGAAGCCGGCTGCAAAAGAGTCGAAGGCAGCCAAAAAGGCGACGCCAGAAAAGGAAACGAAGGCAAAGCCCGCTAGCAGCAGCAAAGCGTCCACCGCCAAGACTTCGACAAAGACGTCCAAGTCAACTTCGACGAAGGAAACGACATCGAAGACGACGAAGAAGAAGTCTGCCGCGGCGGCGAAACCGGCTGAATCAGCGGCTGACACGAAGAAGAAAAAAGCGTCCCCCAAGAAGACGGCCAAGAAAGCTACCAAGAAGGCAGCGAAGAAAGCCAGTGCTTCGGCATCAAAATCCACGACCACCAAGAAGTCCGCAAACCGCAAGCTGTCGAAACGCAAGCCACGCTAACGAATGTGGCACACGTGATCCACCAACAACGAATTGGACCGCCGTGTCGCCAGCGCGCGGCGGCTACCGTGGGTGGTCGCTCGACGCCGAAGCGGTTTCAAACCCTCCTCCGCAACTGAAAGGATCGTCATGGCAGGCCATTCTAAATGGGCAAACATCCAGCACCGCAAAGGCCGCGTGGACGCCGCACGAGGCAAGCTCTGGAGCAAGATGAGCAAAGCAATTATCGTTGCTGCGCAAAGCGGTGGCGGTGACCCCAGCGCCAATTTCAAGCTTCGCAAAGCGATTGATGATGCGAAAGCGATCAGCATGCCGAAAGACAACATCGAGCGTGCGATCAAACGAGGGACGGGTGAACTCGGTGGTGATCGCGTCGAAGAAGTTGTCTACGAGGGTTACGGCCCTGGTGGTGTCGCCATCATGTGCGAAAGCATGACCGACAATCGAAACCGCACTGCGCCGGAATTGCGGTCGCTCTTTTCAAAGCTTGGCGGAGAACTGGGCAAGACAGGCTGTGTCTCCTACCTGTTCGAACGCAAAGGACTGTTCGTGTTCCCGGCCGATCAGGTCGACGAAGACCAGATTACGGAAGTTGCTCTTGAAAACGGCGGCGAAGACGTCGAAACGACGGACGATGGAAAACTGCAAGTCACCGCCGCTCCGGATGGCTATCAGTCGCTCGCGGAGGCATTCGAATCGGCCGGACTCGAAGCGGAAGTCAAAGAGGTCACCTTGATTCCGCAAACCATGGTCGATGTCGACGAAACAACCGGCAAGAAAGTGATGCGGTTGCTGGAGCAACTGGACGAGCACGACGATGTTCAAAATGTCTCCACAAATCTCAACATCACCGATGACTTGCTGGAGAATTAGAAACGGTCGTTAAACGCGATTCTCAATCTGTGGCTGGCACTCGCCGTTCTTGAAACCTCGATATGGACCGACGTTCATTTCGGTTGATGAACTGAGTCGAGCACCGTCAAGAGGTGCCGAACCAATTGCCTTGCTCTCGAAAGCAGTTGACATGACGTCTCGCTTCCCGTGCGTAAACGCACAAACGAATTGCCGATGTGCGTCACCGAACCGCTACCACCCAAGCACGTAGGCAAAAACGAGCGGGGCGACGATCGTGGCATCACTTTGGATCATGAACTTAGGCGTATCGATCGCCAGTTTTTCCCAAGTGATTTTCTCATTGGGTACTGCGCCGCTGTAACCACCGTAACTGGTCACCGCATCACTGATTTGACAGAAGTAGCTCCACAAGGGAACGTCCCACTTCAGGTCTTGCCGCATCATTGGAACGGCACAGATGGAGAAGTCTCCCGCGATTCCGCCTCCGATCTGAAAGAACCCGATCGGAGACTCCTTGGAATGCTGGCGATACCAGTCCGAAAGCTGTTGCAGTTGGTACGTTCCTGATCTCATCGCGTGATGACCGGCAACCGAACCATCCATCACACGTGAGGTGAAAATATTACCCAGCGTACTGTCTTCGACGCCTGGGACGTAAACAGGAATTTTCGCATCCTTCGCAGCGACCAACCAACTTCGCTCTCGAGGAATCTGAAAATGCTCTGAAAATTCGTCGTCATCAAGCAACTCAAAAAGAAACTCGGCCGGCGTTTTTGGCTGCCTTTCTTCGGCCGCCCGTTGCCATAGTCGTAGAACGCGTGACTCAATGTGCCGCATCACTGTTTCGGGAATGCAGGTGTCCGTGACGCGGTTCAAACCTTGTTCCAGCAGATGCTGCTCATCCTGAGCGGACAGCCCACGCCAATTCTCGACGACCCGGTAATCATCGTGGGCGACGAGATTGAACACGTCTTCTTCCAAATTGGCGGCCGTGCACGTGATCGCGTGAACTTTTCCCTGGCGAATCATCTCGGCCAGACTGCGTCCCAGCTCAGCGGTACTCATTGCGCCGGCAAGCGTCACCATCATCTTTCCGTGACGGACGTCGATGAACTCACGGTAACTCTTGGCCGCCGCGAGCAGTTCACGAGCATTAAAATGACGAAAGTGTTCTTCGAGGAAATGACTAACGTCCATGTCAACTTCCCGCATGATCACGCAGGGTTGCCTTCAATTGCTGCAGCAATGCATAACGCTGATCATCGCCGCTGCGTTCCAATGTTGAGTTGAGTTGGATCATCAGCTCCGCGTAATCGTTGTGCCAATCGTGAACGGTGTGCGCCAAATCCAGTCGCGGTTTGGGTGTGCCCTGAGAAAGCGGTTGTCCGCCGGACTTCAATTCAAACGACTCGTCAAACTGGGGACAATAAATCCGTTCGGCATCGAGTCCTTTTCCTTGCAGCAACCGACGCATTTCGTCACGGGCATCGTCCTCGCCGTGGTTGAGAAACAACCCGCCGGTGATCGGACAGCGCTCCAAGACCCAGTCCATCAATTCGGCTTGATCGGCATGTGCCGAATAGTTCCCCAGTCGACGAATGTTCGCGCGGACTTTGTAAGTTTGTCCGTGAATGCGAACTTCATCCGCACCGCTGGTGATGATGTGTCCCAGCGTTCCAGGTGCTTGATAGCCGACGAAAAGTACGGTGCACTCGGGACGATAGATATTGTTCTTCAGGTGATGTTTGATCCGGCCGGCATTGCACATGCCGCTGGCGGAAATGATGATCGCTCCCTTCTTGATCGTATTGATGGCCTTGCTTTCATCGAGCGTCTGGACCAAGTTGAATTTTGGATGCCGAAAGAGCTTTTCTTCGTCGACTTCAACATCCTGAAGGGCGCCTGCGTGTTTAATGAATACCTCCGTCGCCTTTCGAGCCAGAGGCGAATCGAGGTAGACATTGGCGTCTGGGATTTCGCCTTCGGAGAGCAGGTAGCCGATGTCATGGAGCAACTCTTGGCTTCGCTCCACGGCAAACGACGGAATCACCACATTGCCGCCTCGCCCGAGTGCTTCGACGAGTTGATCACGGATGGCCTCGCGACGTTTTTCGAGCGTATAGTCCTCACGTTCACGGTTGCCGTAGGTCGATTCGCAAACGATGTAGTCGTAACCAATGGGCGCGTCCGGTTCGGGGTGGAACGCCTTTTCCTCCGGTCCGATGTCACCTGAGAAGAGTAGTGCGAGATCCTTGCCGTCCGCGTCGGTCGTTCGAATCTCGACCGACGCCGATCCCAGCAGGTGCCCCGCGTTCCAAAACCTTGCCCGCACACCATCGCGAGGGGTGAACCATGACTCGTATGGCTGACGCGTTAGTTTTCCAAGCGTGGACTTCGCGTCTTCCATCGTGTAGATCGGCTCAACTGTCGGCAGACCTCGTCGCCGACGGTACTTGTTGTGGCGTTTGGCACCAGACTCTTGAATGTACGCCGAGTCGGGCAGCATAAACTGCAACAAATCACACGTGGCTTCTGTTCCCAGGATCTCGCCCGCAAAACCTTGGTTGACCAGTTTGGGAAGCAAACCCGAGTGGTCAATATGCGCATGCGTCAGAATCAAAAAGTCGATTGACGTGGGGTCAAACGGGAACGACTCGTAGTTGAGTGCCTGGGTCGTTTTGTTGCCCTGAAACAACCCGCAATCGATGAGAAAACGATGTTTTCCCGTATCGATGAGCGAGCAAGAACCGGTCACGGTGCCGGCGGCACCACAAAATTTCAGCGTCGTCATAGGAAGAGTGCCTGAGGAGAAGAGCGAGTCGCGGACACGCGGACGTCGATTGCTTAGCGTCCTTCACGCAGTCGATAACCCAAGAAGTTATCAAGTTCGGCTTCGGCCTCGATTTGCATGATCGTTTCGGCGATGTCGTACTCGACACGATGAAAGTGGACCATGGAACCATCCAAAACCGTGTAGCAACTTCTTGGATCAAGGTCACGGGGTTGGCCCACGCTGCCGACGTTGATCATCAACCGCACTTCGGGGTCAGAAACGTCGAATCCATCTTCGACCTGTTCGGGACGAATGAATTGACAGTCCGTGGTGAAGATGCCGGGGACATGGGTGTGCCCCTGAAAGCACAAGTGTGGAACCATTGAGAAGAGTTTTTCCATCTTCTTGGCGTTCTGCACATCTTCCGGCATGACGTATTCGTTTGTCGGCCCGCGGGGTGAACCATGGACGAACAAGTGATTCCCTTCGCGGACGGTTCTTGGCAATCCACACAAGAAATCAAGCCGCGCCCGGGTGCTTTCCGACGCTTGCTGGTCAGATTCGCCGTCGACCTTTTCCAGCTGAGTGCGGGTCCAGAAAATCGCTTGCTCCGCCGCAGCGTTAAAGCCTTCGGGATCAAAGAGAGCGCTGCTGTCGTGGTTTCCAAGAACGCAAAAATCAAACTCCATCACCGCGTCAAGGCACTGACACGGTTTGGGCCCATAGCCGACAACATCGCCCAAGCAAACGAAGCGATCGACTTTTTGGGCTTTGGCATGATCGAGCACCGCCCGAAGTGCCGTCAGGTTGCCATGGATATCGCTTAGGATCGCGGTCCGAGTCACTTAACGTCCGTGCTTGAGGCGATCGCCTAGTTGATCCGACAAATCCGGTTCCCCATAAATCTTGTTCGCCGTCTTTTCGAAATCGTAGTCGATCCGGCGATAGTTCAAACGCGGCCCGCCGGGAGCGTCCTTGTCGAGAATCACGTAGCAGGCCCGGTTGTCTTCGTCACGCGGTTGCCCAACGCTTCCGACATTGATCATCGCCTTTTCGCCGGAAAGCTGAAACTCGTAATCACACTCATCGGGCTGCACAAACTCGCAATTGGTCGTAAACACGCCCGGTAAATGGGTGTGCCCCATGAAGCAATACTTGGTCACCTTGCCGAACAGAATTTCCATTTTCCGCTGATCGAAGACATACTCGGGGAAAACATATTCGTTCGTCGGATCGCGAGGTGATCCGTGGACGAACTTGTACTCGTCTTCATCAAATGAGCGAGGCAACTCTCCGAGAAAGTCCCAACGCCCATTGACCTGAGCACTGGTTCCCGGGCCATTGTCCAGCTGATCGCGGGTCCAATAGATCGCCTGGAGCGCCATCGGATTAAAACCGTCGGGATCGAATAGGGCGGCCTGATCGTGGTTGCCTAGGATCGTGACTTTCGAACGCCGCATAACCTGATCGAGACATTCACAGGGATTCGGACCGTATCCGATGATGTCCCCGAGACAAAAAATCTCGTCGACGCCTTGTTCCTCGATGTCAGCCATCACTGCCAACAGTGCTTCGAGGTTGCCGTGAATGTCGCTGATCAACGCTCGCTTCACTTTGGACGTCCCAGAGGTGAGGATTTGTGGGCTGGAGAGAGTCTGAAAGGGGTAGGGATTGTAAAGGTAACTAGAAATTCACGACAATCCCACGCCCCCAGCCGCCGAGGGCCCCCTTTCCAGTTCATTTTTATCGAGCTGTTCATCCGTAAACATGATTCAACTTGCAGTGGAAACGATCGGAAGTGCGGGTGCACTGGCGATTTTGAAGGGAAAAGAGCCACTCCGAGTGTTTCGGCTACCCGAGTCTCAGCGCGCAGCTCAGTCCTTTGCCGTTGAATTGGATCAGTTGATTCGCTGGTCCGAAACGGTTCTGGGCAAACTGCCTGATTATCTGTCCGTCGCAGTCGGCCCGGGTTCCTTCACCGGATTGAGAATCGGAATCACGGCGGCAAAGATGCTAGGATTTGCCTTGAATGTGCCCATCGTGCCGGTCGGATCGCTTGCTGCGATCGCGACGGCGGAGGCGTTTCGGCTCGAGCAAATCCGCTCAACGACCAATCCGCCAGCGTGCCTGGTCGGGCTCAACGCGTTTCGCGGACAGGTTTTCTCAGCCCGTTATTCAATGGACGAATTGCGATTGAATGCGTTACGCCGTGATTTCAACCGAGGCGATTCCGGCGGCAATCCCGGTAAACAATGGACCGAACGTCCGAAGGCGATTTCGCGAGAACTCTGGGCCGAACAATCGCGGCTTGCCGCGGAAGAGGGCGTTGCAGTGCTTTACGGCCAAGACCCCGAAAGAGACGACGTCATCGGCGTCGGTCTTCTGGCGGCGGGTTTAGTGGACGTCCGCGGGCTCGAGGATGCCTCGGTGTCACCCTTCGACCTCACGGCCCACTACGTCAAGCGGAGTGCCGCTGAGGAGAAGGTAGCTGGACACTGACTTTCTCTTGATCACGACGAACACCATCGACTCCGTAGTAGATCGTCGTCTGTGACGTTTGGTCGTAAACGGCCGTCAGTTTGACGCTGCGGGGACCATGCAGACAAAAATAGATTCCGCAGGATTTCCCACCCCGTGAGACCGCCCGCTGCGTGAGCGGGAACTGCCCCGGTTCGAGTTGACCGAGCCGACACAAGTTCTTTTCAACATGCTCGCAAAATTGCTCGAACGGAACCGATTGTGCGGGAAACCCAATCATGCAGCCAAGTCATCCAGTTACGAGAAAGAGCTGTTCGAGTGGCTTCCACCACTCAGGCTGCAAGGGTATCGGCGGTGTTTGAACGGGAAATTAGTTTCCAAGAAAAGCTACAGGTGGTTTGATCAGCGGTCTTGTTTGGTCAGCCTGGAAAAAATGTCCCTCAAAATCCGTTGTTCGAGTGAAGTGTCGCGGCCGAGCGAAATCCACCCCAACGTCTGTGGCACATCTCCTTGATCGCCGACCGGTCGAACGACGGTGCCATCATGACGACGTGTTGCCGTCGTTTCCGTGGCATACTGGGTCCGGTCGGTGTCTTCTAAGTCCTTTTGAACAATCACCTCAATCGTATATGCCGCTCCACGCGGTCGAACGATCACCGTCGCTTTCCGGCGAATGGACTGCAGCGTGCTCTGCATCGCTTCGAACCCCGCGGTACTATCTTTCCGCCAAGGCTCGAACAACGAAGCACCGACTTGGTAGCTCGTCTCCGCGCGTCCCTCTAACGCATAGCTGGCGGAGTTCTGAACCGGTTGTTCGCGTGCGATCCGAAAGTAATCGTCGAGCGTGTCGATCACCTGTGACCAAACGAATTGGTCTTCCAGTGGAGGCGTTTCAAGCGGGTTCGGAATGAACTGACTGGGTGGCCGCCGGTCCAGCCGATAGGCAAGCTGGCTACAGCCGCAACATGCTAAAACCGCCAGCATCACCGGAAGCACGAGGTCGCGCGACGATGGTCGAGGGGCAAGGTAGCGGCACATCACAAGTCGTTTCGTTTCGATTGAGAGGTTTCGAAATAGGTTCATGCGAGCCAAGCAGAGGATCGTAAGTTTGATGCCTTTCGCGTAGCGGGAACCATCAGTAGGGCAGGCTTCCGGGCTGATACCTTCGATAAAACAGTCTAGAAGCCTGTCCTACGTTGGAAAGTCGCGGCTAGCGCGATGCGGCTTAACCCGACAAGTTGGCTTCGGTGGAGCACTAACGTCTTTCTTGCAGTGGCAGTGCACCGGGGGTGTCCTTGTGATAAAGCGACCAGACGGGGACGCGATTCTGCATTTCCGCCAACATCTTCTTCTGTGCTTCCAATTTCTTTTCCGTCTTCAACTGTTCACGAATCTCATCTTGCACTTTTGCCAGTGGTACGATCCCGGCGGGCCGTCGTTCTAGCACGCGGATGATGTGGAGGCCGCGTTCATCCTCGATGATTTCACTCATCGTATTGAGCGGGATGGAGAAAATCTGTTGGTCCAGAATGGAAGACGCCAACGCACCCTGGCTGGTCCAATCGTGTTGACCACCGTCGGAGGCAAAGGGTTCTTCGCTCATCGCTTTTGCGACCTTTTCGAAGACGTTGGTTCGGTAAGCCTCACCTCCCATTTCAATCAGCTTGGCTCGGGCGGCGTCCTTGCTAGGGTGGTTCTCGAACAGAACCGACAACTGTTCCCATCTCGCTTGGGCTTCACGCTCGTAGTCTTTCAAGTTCTCTCGATACGCGATGGTGATTTCGGCAAGCGAAATCGCGGGGTCTTTGTCGAGCTTACTCTTCATGTACATGTGGCCGAGCATCAAGTCGGGGAACTCGCGTTGACGAAGTGACAGCGATGTCCCCGCCTCCTGCATTCGTTTGTCCAACTCCTCCAAGCTGTCCGTTCCAAACTTCTCCTTGAGACTTGGCAATTCGTTCTCAAAGAACATCTGGCGAGCTCGCTGGTCCATCATGTCTTTGACTTCGCGACGCTTTTCCGCTGCCTGGGTGGCGACCTGTTCCAACAAAAAGCTTTCGCTCATCATTTTGGTCTGGATCGCTTCACGCAGTGCTGCCCTCGTCAGGTGCAATCGAGCGACTTTCAGCTCGCCTTGTGGGATGTCACTCTTGCCCATCGACTTAAGCACTTTCTTGATTTGAGTGTCCACCTTCGGCTGAATGTCTCCCCAAAGAATGGGTGACTCACCGACAACGGCAAGGATGGCCGTTGGATCGCTTGGCAGGGGAGCGACCGCTTCCTGAGCCTCGGGACGCTGCGCCTTGGCTCTCGTCTCGAAAACGAGAGGGCCCAGGAAAACGAAAACGCACGCGACGAGAATCAAGCGACGTTTGAATAACGGTGTGGTCATCATCTGGCGAATCTGGCGGCGAGAAAATCCCAATCAGTCAGTCTTCTACGGAAGAAACTTTTCCGGTGACAAGGTCAGTCAACTTCGGAAGACCCCGCCGGCAATCGACCACCTCGAATGCCGCTCGTGGCGAAACACCTCCCCGAGAACAGGTCTCGGAGCAAGATAAATTGACCAACGTTCACGAATGCACTTGACAGGCATTCGAGAGGGGGGCTATTTCTCCATCCAACATCGCCCAACACGGTGAGCCTTGCTCGTAGGAATGCGTTTTGCGGGAATCGTTTCCTGCCTCGGTCTTCGGATCGGGGGCGAAGCATTCGAACGGTTCAAGACGGTTTCTGGGTCAATCGTCTTCGGACTGTCGCTTCACGACATAGGTTCATCCGCATCGGGACGTCGCTCTGCGGCGTCCCGATGCCCGAACAACTCTGCCCCTCGATGCCGCGAGGGTTGATAGCGTCACGCCCAATCGCAGCTTAAACTGGGCCGCATCTTTGGCGGAGAGGCCGCCGATTTCTTCCCTTTCCTTGGCGGTTCTTTCCCATGTCAGACGCTCCCACACCCACCCCAAGCCCTTCCGGTTCTCCCATTCGAAAGGTGGTCTTGTATCTCGCCTTGCTGCTCATGCTGGCGGCGCTCGGCTATGACTACAAAGTCGCTCGACCGGCCGTCGACGAAGCTTTCGAAAAGGTCTCGAACGCGAGCCTGAAGGCGAACGCCGACGCGGATGACTTTCTTTCCAAACAGGAAATCAGTGAATTGATTGGAAAGAAGGCCTCGGACGAGTTTCCAGACGGCGAACGGTTGGTGGAGGTCTATCAGTGGATGGGAGGTTTGATCTTGAAATCGCACAAGCTGTTCATCGTTTATCAAAAAACGGGTGACGATTGGATGTTCTCGGGAATCTCAAAAGCCGTCTACGACAAGGCAAGTGTGGGAAGCGGGAAACTTGAAACCATCGAAGCCGACGAGAGCACTGCCGAAGAAGACGCGGCGTACGAAGCCGAGTCAGAAGGTTAGGCGATCGAGTCACACACGCGCGTCAGGCATCTCTTTCGCAGCCCGACGCGTCACAGGTTGATGGATGGGTCCTCGTGCTTCGTCCAGATTTAATTTTTAGGGTTGCGTCATAACGAGCGGAAAAGGGGTCAGGTACCAAAAACCAAATGGCCCGAAGGGTGCTTCACATTTTTG
>JBCBOO010000055.1:0-27264 GCA_039821235.1 Planctomycetota bacterium | reverse complement strand
CGGAGCTTGGTCGCTGGGCGCAACGGGCAGCCGACGATGCCTCCCAGGCATTGGATGCCAGTCAACCATCCGCGGAGGTGCTCAACTTTGCCGCAACCGTTGCTTTGTCGCGAGGCCAAAACGACCGTGCTCTTGAGTATGCAAAAAAGGGGATAGTCGAGGAGCCACGGGCACCCACGTTCTATCGACTTGCTTCACTCGCAGCCGAACGCCAAGCCGCTGAACTCGCCCGCACGGCTCGGCCCACCGCTCAAGTGCGAGAGCGGCTTGCGATGAGCCGCCAACTGAGCGACGAGTTTCTTGATCAGGGTCTTGAGCGGCTTCCAAAGTCGACGGAGTTGCTTTGGCAACGGGCAATGCGATTTTTGGATCGAGGACTTTCCGATGAGGATGCCTTGGATTCGATCGTAACGCGTTTGCGCGAGCTTCAGTTTTCACCCGCCATGGTCGAGCTTCTGGTCGCCAAGCAATCGGCTGCCCAAAAGCGATACGGAACGGCGATCAAGCAATTTGAAAGCGCGCGCGCCGGTTTGACTCAGAATGATGCACTCGTTCGACTCATCGATTTGGGGCTTGCGGAGTGCTACGAGGCGATCGGAAATCATGAGGGGCAACTCTCGGTGCTGCGCCGGATCGCGAGTGACTCGCCCAACTGGTTGCCGATCCGTGAACGGCTTGCCAACGCTTACTTGCAAGCGGGACGGGTGGACGATGCCGTGGCAGAGTACAGCACTGTGATCGCGCAGCCAGGATCGCCGATCTCGGCACCGCTCAACTTGGCACGGATGTCGCTGTTGCAGAATATGGGACGTGATGAGTCCGCTCGTGATTGGACGTTGCTGGAGAATCTGCTCGACAAGCTCGACGACAACAACGACTCGGCTCCCGAATCCGCGGTCCTGCGAGCTGAAATGCAACTCGCCCGAGATGACTCCGCGGGGGCGCAGCTGACGCTCGAGAATGCTGAGGCGACGGAATCCGTGCTCTCCGCGAAAGCGCTGTTGGCAATCAACCAAAATCGACTGGACGACGCCGCGAAAGTACTCGGCGAAGCAAGGACTCTCCATGGCGGAACAGCTAAACTCCGATTCGCGGAAACGTCATTGATTTTGCGGCGAAACAGCCGTCGCAGCGATGCGGCGAAACCGCCCCCTCTGGATTCGATCGCGGATCAAGTTGCAATTGATCCGAGTGCAACACTGGAGACCAACCTGAGCTTTGCGGAGTTGGTGGTTCCATTTTTGATCAGCTATCAAGAATACGCTGCGGCGCGAACACTGGTCGACTTCCAGTTGAAGCATCGGCCTGGAAATGTGACCGCCCAAGCAAGAAAGTTGCAAGTGGCTTTTGCTTCGCGGGATGAGACAGAAATGCAGTCTTTTCTGACTTGGATGCGCGAGAAAGGAGGTGACGAAGTGCTGAGCCATTATGGCACTGCGCTTTCGATTGCGATGCGTGCTGAGGATGGCCGACCGCTGACTCAGGCCGAACACGATCGCGCTCAAGCGGAACTGGCCATCGCAGTTTCGCTTCGCCCCGATGCCGCTTACATCGCCGCATTATCCGCGCGGCTCTCCGACCAAATCGGTGAAACCGAAACTGCCATCTCGAAATACAAACAGGCGGTCCTGCTGGGGCACGCCGATTTGCGTAGCGTTCAGCGACTCGTCCAATTGCTCAATGCTGCGAAGAGGTTTAGCGAGGCCGACAGTGTGATGCGAGCACTTCGTCGATCGAAGCAGCCGTTTAGCGCCCAGATGACGCGGGTGGCATCTGAAATCAGCGTTCGGCTTTCGCAGCTCACCCGAGCCATTGAACTTGCCGAGAGTGCTGCGGAAAAAACTCAGCTGGGTGACGACTACCTTTGGTTGGCTAGCGTACATCAACTCGCCGGAGACAGCCGAGAGGCGGAGCGGGCGTTTCAAAAAGCACTCGCCGCTTCACCCAAAGATCCACAAGTACGCCTCGCTTGGATTTCGTTTCTGTGCACCGAGTCAAGACTGGACCAAGCCGCGCAAATACTGCGAGCGTGGGAGTCGGAACATCGGGAAGGGGAAGAGTCGGGGGACGTCGAAAGTTTACTTCTGATCGCGAGGGGATACGCGTTGGTGGGAGATCGTGTTGGTGTCCGTCGGATGCTCGCCGGCTTGGATCGCTCGAAACTTGACGGCACCGAAAACCGCGAGATGTACTATCAGTTGATTTCCAAGTTCGGTGATTCGGGGCAAGGGAAGGACTACCTGAGAACGCTGTTGGCAACTACGAGTTCCCGTGGTTCGGGATCAAGCCTCCCGTCGTCAGAACCGAAAACAGAAACCGGTTCGGCGGCGGTCGATGATTCCGGTAAACGCTGGGCGAGACGACAACTTGCGCTTTCAATGACACAGAGCAAGCAGGTGGAAGCACGTGCGACGGGCGAATCACGCGAATCACAGTTGCAATCTGCCGTCTCGCTGTTGAAACGCAATCTTGAGGAACGACCCGGGAACATCCCAGATCGGTACGCACTCGCGTATGTGCAAAGCCACTTCATTGGCGAATTGTCCCCGGAGGTCTCGCTCCGAATTTTTGAAGAACTGCTGGCCGATGGTTGGACACCCACAACGTCAGACGAATTCTTGATGGGCCGTTTACACGCCGCCAACGGCAATTGGTTGAATGGACGCCGAATGATGTTGCCATTGCTGACTCATCCGGAACTCTGTCAGCCAATCCACCTCAAAACTTATGCGAGAGTGCTGCTTAAACGCGGTGAGCATCGCGAAGCCTCGCTTTGGGTCGACAAACTGGTGTCACAGGGAGTGCTCGACGCCGACACGGCAGCGTTACTTTGCGAAGTTCGGTTTCGAAAAGGCCAGTGGGACGATGTTCTACGCGAGCTAACCGAGCCGCCAGGAGATGACGCAAGCGATTCCGCATGGATGGTTCGGGCGATCTCACTTGAGAAGCGTTTTGAAATCCTGATGAATCTTGCAACGCGTTTAAAGGACGCCGATCTCCCCGAAACGGGCTCCGAAAATCCCATGCAGGAATTTGAGAGGGCTTCGATGGCCATGGCAAAAGAGCTATCGAGCAAAGGCGAGTTTCCCGCGATGTTCTACGTCCACGAATTGCTCCGTCGCGGTAGTCTGCAGGCAGCGATCGAAGCCTTGGATCAACAGTCCGCTCGAGCATCAAGTGCAGAACTGGTTCGGTTTGCGGAAACTCTGCTCGCGGAGGCGACCTGTTCTCCATCCGATTTGGCTAACGTGGAATCTGTCTATGTCAAACGTGTCAAAAGCGACCCCGCTGACAACGCAATGAAAATTGCGGTGGCAAGGATCCGCGAGATGCGTGGTGATCATCAGTCCGCGATCAAAATCTACCAAGCCATTTTGTCCAGCGGAACGCGCAACATGGCGGCCGAGAATAACCTGGCAGCACTGCTCGCTTTGACAGATCAAGACCTGGAGCAGGCGATCTTTCTTTGTGATGAGTCCATCAAGAAATTCGGAGAACGAATGTTCCTGCTCGACACACGTGGGCTTTGTAAGCTGCAGTCCAAACGCATTGACGACGCGATTGTAGATTTTGAACAGGCGTACGCGATGACGCCTCATCCGTTGGTCCTGTTCCACCTCGCCTGGGCGGCGGACCTCAGCGGCAATCCAGCCAAATCGGAGTACCTGTTCGCCAAAGCACGCTCTCAGGGTCTTAAGCGAAGCCAGGTGCACGTCTTGGAGCGAACGACCTTCGATCGGCTCTCACAGTAAAACTTGGCCTGTCTCGCAGACTTGGCACTATGAGTCGCCAATGGCCTGGCAAAGAGCTTCCTCAAGTTGTGCTGTAAAAGGCGCGTTCGTGAATCTCTCCAAAAACACCTCTCTTCCATACTTGCCCATCGTTTCAGCAAGCTCAGGATCTTGGATCAGCTTCGCAAGTGCGCTCGCAAGGTCTTGGGCCGAGTGTACGGGAACCAGGATTCCGGTTTCGCCATCACGAACGATTTCCGGAACCGCTCGCCAATCTGTCGCAACAACAGGCAATTCGAATTGCATGGCTTCGATCACCACCAATCCGAATGACTCCGACTCGTAATGAGTGGGGAAGCAAAAGATATCTGCTGAAGCGTAGGCTTGCCATTTCGCATCGCCACGCAGGATGCCCGTCAATTCAACTTGATCCCGCAGTTCGTATTGATCGATTAGGCGGTCAACCTTTTCTTGCGTCTGATTCGAGTCGAGTCCGCCGACGAGCTTCAGCTTGAACTCGATGCCACGGGATCGCAGAATGTGACAAGCCTCCAGGAGGACAAAGACTCCCTTTGTCTCTCGAATCATGCCAACAAACAAGATCTCTGGAACTTGGTGTCTGGCATCTTCGTTGGAAAACTCGTCAAACACATCGTCGATGCCATTGGGAATGACGAAGTGCTTTCGACACGACAATGCTTCGCTGTCGGGAGGGTTGAGGTTAGAAAGTTGGATCCCGACGTCGGCGTTGTTGTACGCCAATTTGAACAACGGCTTGATCAACCATGGCAGCCTTGTGTAGATCGACGAAACGCCTCCGGCGTGAAAGTGAAATGCCACTCCGCGAAACAACCAGCGGGTGGAAGCCAGGATGATGATGTCGCGCAGTACCGGAACAAGATTCGGGCCGGCTGGTGGGTAATAAAGAACTTCGGCACGATGGCGAAACCTTGCGATCCAGATTTTGGCGATCACAGAGAACAGATGGAAGATCTTGCCCACGGTAACTCCGCCGATCTGTTCGACGTTGTCCGAGAATGCCATTCGAACGTGAAACAAATTCAAACGCTGGTACTCGGCGTTCAAGATTTTTTCGATCATGATCCACTGGCCGACCATCGGCGGTGGAGTTTGACCAACTACCAGCACATTCGTCTTGCGGTCGCAGGCACGACGACCGCTGGGATCAGGTTGGGTCCGGTCAACGCTCTCATCGATGGCCGTGACTTGAAAATCCTCTTTTGCGACTGACACCTGCTCGCTCATCGATTGGGACCGTGGATCAGCCGCGGTCGGTTGTTGATATTTACGGGGCACTTTAGTCAAAACGTTGTGATTATCATCTGCAAATGGGCCAGAGTTCGTCGATATTGCCGCACAGTTTTGGCGAAGGACGTGTTGCGTCGCCCGGCAAAACTCAGAGTGCCTGTTCGCAAACGCCGGTACGTAGGGCTTGGCGCTCGCTAGGGTAGGGATCGAATGTAGGCCAGCAGATCGGCCACTTGTTGGGGTGTCATTTCCGACAAGAGACCGCTGGGCATCAGCGATTGCGGGTTGGTGCGTATTTCTTCGATTTCGTCCTGGGGAAGTCGATGCTCTTTTCCGTCGCTTGATTTTAGAACAAATAAGTCCCTGGATTGAGACACCTTTAGTCCCGAGATGATCTCGCCATCGATCGTCAGCACGGTGTGGGTTTTCCACTTGTTCTCGATTCGGTCTGAGGGATCGATCATGCTGTTGAGCAGCTGCCTTGGGGAACGAAACTTCCCGATGCCAGCTAACGTGGGGCCTACCAATGGATCTGCGCGATCCACATGGTGACAGTTGCGGCACTGCGAGGTCTTCGCGGTCGAGAACCACTTCTTACCGGCCTCCGGATCACCTTCAAGCCGCATCAGTTGCTCGATGTCGGGTGAGTCCCCGATCGTTTCCACACGAGCTTCGTCATCGATCCAACGATAGAAAAGACCTTTGATTGCCAAGTCATTGTGAAGCTCGACCCACTGCGATGCTCGCTCACGTGCCTGCGGTGCTGGCAAGTCGGTCATGCGATGCCATTCCAGTAAAGCTTCGTCGGTCGACGTGAAGACGGTTTTCGATGGAATCGACATGGCCGCTTGCTCATCTGGACGAAGGGACTCAATCCAATCCCAGATCAACCGCGCCCCTTCCACATCCGGCTCGTGCGAACCAAGCTTGGGCATCTTTCCTGGTCCAGAGGTTGCGATGCGGTAGAGCAAGGCGGACTGTTGGGGACGCCCCGGTTTGATCAAACCAACCTCGTCGATTCCGAACGTTCCCTGCGATGGTTTCTCATTTACGGCTCTCATCTTTTCCAGCGGTGTGTGACGCTCCAAATACAGGGCGGAAGTGGCGCCGCCGGAGGGGCGATGACAGGCGCTGCAGTTCATCTCTAAATACATCGTGCTCGAGCCTCCAATGGTTGGGAGTCATCGTAGGGATCCACGAGTCGGGATGAATCGGGCACTGATTTTCTCGACTGAAGAACTCCCGCTGCAACCAATTCTGACCAATCACTCACCGTCGAATTGGAATCGTAGTTTTTAGCTGGTCCCGATTTCGAACTCCATAGATTGTCGGGTCGAAGTGTGATCGGTCCGTTGTTGTAGACATGATGGCACGTCTTGCACTGCGCCCTGGATGCAAAACCATGTTCGATTACGCGCGGACCAAGAATCGGGTCATCCACTTGGATTTCCATTCGGTCGCCGGACGCGGCAACCAGGTCGGCATCCGTTTGACTTTCGTTCCAACGATAGGTGTACGGGTTCCAGTTGAGGCCGTCGTACAACAAGATCTGTGTTTCGATGCGACGTGCGGTGCTTTCTCCGTCCACTTGATTCACGCGGCGCGCGAGTGTGTTCGCGAGCACTGTGCCGGCGGGGAATTCTTGGCCGACTGGCTCCGTTCCAGGTATGCCGATCACGCGGCTTCCCGTTGCGCCACCGCGATACATCGTCGCTTGAGGTTGGTAGGCGTAGACTCCAGTCGCGGGACGTAAGGTTTGCAGGTCGTCGAAGAGTCCGGTTTCGGAGAGTTTTCTTGGGAAGGAACCTGAGTGGCGTTGCAGGTTGGGTACAAGGCGATAAAGGCCACCGGTCCCATAATCGACGAGCACAAGATCGAGTTGACTCGGTGATGAGCCCGGAACAGATGCCATTTTGAAGTCGATCAAACGCAGCCCCGACTCGGCTACCAAATCAATGTTCGGGTGCGCAGCATCGGAAACATCCGCGACCCAGATATCGCCGTTCATGTAGCAACCGAACACGTATCCTTTTTCCAGCGAATGATCGAGGTTCACCATCGCCGCGTTGGGTGGTAAGAATACACCGCCGGTCACCGACTGAGCTTGGTCACGCTCCAAGACAATGGCTGGAAGGATGGGCTTACCAGGGCCGGGGGCCTGATCAGGATTAACCGGATAGGGTCCTTCAAAGAGACTCCATCCGTGGTTGCCGCCCTTCTTGATTTCATGGATCAGTTCGCAACGTTCCCAGCCGACATCGGCGACCCAAAGTCGATCCGTCGTGGGATGGAAAGCGGCACGAAAACCATTGCGAATTCCGAAGGCGTAAATCTCTTCGCGAGCGTTCGTGTGACCGACAAACGGGTTGTCCTCCGGGATTCGGTAGGGCGCGTCCGACGTGGCATGGCGAACATCGATTCGAAGCACACTTCCGCGAAGGTCCGAGAGGTCTTGAGCTGTCGAATGTTCGTCGGGGGGAAACGCGGCCGCGCCATCTCCGGTACAGATATAAAGCATTCCATCGGGGCCGAAACGCAGGCAGGCGCCGATGTGGTTCCCGGCCGGATACGTAATGAGATCCAACCGGGACTCCGGATCGATTTGAGGAGGTGACTCCTGGTTCATTTTGAATCGTGAGATGCGCGTGCCGCCTTCGGTCAGGTGAGGCGTGATCGCCCACACGACGTAGAGAAAACCGTTGTCGCTGAACTCGGGATCTAGCACCATGTCTCGCGCCGCGGCAATGAACTCGCCATCGTTCTCTTTGACGTGACCAAACAAGTCCAATGCAACATCCGTCTCGGCGGGATCACCGAGCATCGAAAACGAGCGAATGACACCCTTTCGCTCGAGGACAAGATTGCAGTTTCGCGAAGGCACTTGAAGAAAGGCGAGTGGACTTCGGAATTGCAGCTGGCTCCAAATGCGTTCCGCCCGAAACGGAGGTGGCGGTTCCGGGGATCCTTTGAGTCTTGATTGGGTCCACGGCACGCGCCGTTTTTGCGCCAAGACAGGCGGCACCTCGTCGGCAAACATGCGGACTTCACACGCGAGCGAGCAACTTAAAATGCCCAGCAGCGCAAAGATCGCAGCGTAAAAACAGTGGCGAAGACGCATTGGGGGATGGAGACGCATGGACGACGTTGGTGGCTGGTTGAGGAGAAGAGCGACGTGGGAGTTTCGTCTGGGGGGCTTGAATGTAAGTCCCGACGCGACCGGATGCGAATGATGTTTAATTATTTGCAGGCTGCGTTTAACGGCACGGCGTTTCACATTGTGGCTCTTTTCGGTTCCCAGGTTCAAGATTCAAACTCGGTCGTTGGGTAAACTGTGGCCGGGAACGCACTCGATCACTCCAACCGTTTCGAGCACTTGCTCAGACATGAACGACAGGCCGACAAGCAGTGCACTCAATCCGTTTCGTGCTCCCCTGGACGAGGCTTCCGAGCCGCCACCGTCCACCGGCGAGTTACTCCCGGACCAGGCGCTCGTCGAGTTGCGGACGAGTGTGTTTTTCTGCCTGATCTCAGTCGGCTTCATGAGTTTGTTCTGCGTTTCGCTCGGTGTGACCACGTTGCTGCAGAACCGCTCGTCACTACTGGAGACGATCTCGACCTGGTCGATTTCATCGCTACTCCGCACGGTGGTGGCGATACCACTGGCCGCCCTACTGACGTTCGGGGTTTCCTATGCGGCCCGGGCGACCGAGCAGAAGCGAGTGATCCTCTGGATGGGATCCATGCTGTTCTACGTTGGCGGTGCCGGCGTGATGGGAATCTGGGGAACGCTGGCGACGGGCGGCCGATTCTTGGGACTGACTCAGCTCTTTGGTGCGTCCTGTTACGCCGCGATGCTGACCGGCGTGGCTCTCTATGCGATCCAGCTTCGTCATGTGGCGTCGCGTCTACCCTCGACGCTTGCGGCCCGATTCTTTGAAGTCACGATTCTTCTGCTCGGCACCGCAGCTGGGACGGTTTCGATATTGGTCATGGGCCGAGGAATTCCGCCCGAGACGCGTCAACTGTTAAACTTTGCGAGCTTCGCAGTGATTGTAGCGGTCGCGGTTTTGCTTGCCGCGATCGTCGTGCTACGTCGTTCGATCCGTCTCGAACTCACGACACGCGGTCTGTCTTCCGGCTCTCGCAACGGCTAAATTGCCCGGCAGCGGGCGTGCTTGCGATCCAGATGAATGCTGCATCGCCCGTCATGTTTCACCGACTTGTCTCATGTGCTCAGGAAGACGCCAGCCCGATGTCGATCCGACCTTTTAAGAAATTGCTCGTTGCCAACCGCAGCGAGATTGCAACCCGAGTCTTCCGAAGTGCAACCGAGCTGGGGATTCGGACGGTCGCGATTTACTCCTACGAAGACCGCTACGCACTGCACCGCTTTAAGGCAGACGAGGCCTATCAAATCGGTGAAAGCGGAGAGCCGATTCGGTCGTACCTCAACATCGACGCCATCGTGGCATTGTGTAAGAAGCACGAGATCGATGCCGTCCATCCGGGCTACGGTTTTTTGTCCGAGCGAGCTGGATTTGCCGAGGCGCTCGAGGAGGCGGGCATCGTCTTTGTCGGTCCCAGCGTCAATTCACTCAAGCAACTGGGTGATAAAATGTCCGCGCGGACACTGGCCGAGGCGGCTGGTGTTCCTGTTCTCGGTGGAAAGAACAAACCGCTTCGCGATGCCGATGAAGCCATCTCGCTGGCCGAAGAAATGAGTTTTCCGGTCATGCTCAAGGCTGCTCACGGTGGTGGCGGACGTGGAATGCGTGTTGTGAACTCGGCGGACGAATTGCCGACGGCACTTGAGCAAGCGATGCGAGAGTCGCAAACCGCCTTCGGCAGTGACGAAGTCTTCTTGGAGAAATTCGTTCAGCGTGCGCGTCACATTGAAGTTCAGATTGTTGGCGACGGCAAAAACCTGATCCACCTGTACGAACGTGATTGCAGCGTGCAACGTCGTCACCAGAAAGTCGTCGAGCTCGCACCCGCCCCCAACTTGGCTCCCGAAGTACGCGCCGGTCTCTGTGATGCTGCACTGAAAATTGGCCACGCGGTCGGGGTCGATGGGGCGTGTTACGAAAACGCCGGAACGGTCGAGTTCCTCCTGGATACGCAATCGAACCAGTTTTACTTCATCGAGGTCAATCCACGAATCCAGGTCGAGCACACGGTCACCGAGGAGGTGACGGGAATTGACATCGTTCGGACTCAGATTCTGATCGCCCAAGGTCACGAGTTGACCCAGGAAACGGTTGCGATCCCGCCGCAGGATGAAATCCGGACGAACGGTTTCGCGATGCAGTGCCGAGTCACTACGGAAGATCCCGCGAACCAGTTTCGACCGGACTACGGCAGGATCACCCACTACCGCTCCGCCGCCGGACTTGGCATCCGCCTCGATGCCGGCAGTGCGTTTAGTGGAGCGGTTGTGAATCCGTTTTATGATTCCATGTTGGTAAAGGTATCTGCCAGAGCATCAACGCTTGCTCATGCGGCACTCCGCATGGACCGCTGCTTGCAAGAGTTTCGAATTCGTGGCGTCAAAACCAACATACCGTTTCTGTTGAAGCTGATTAATCACCCGACATTTCTTGCGGGCGAAGCGACCACACGTCTGATCGACAACACGCCCGAGCTGTTCGAATTACCACGGCGACGTGACCGTGCGACGAAGCTCTTGACGTTTCTGGGCGAGACAATCGTCAACGGAAATTCGTTGGTTGCGGGACGCCCCATTGCAACACGCCGTGTCCCTGCCCCGCTACCCGCAGTGGATCCGAAAGTCGCCCCGCCGCGCGGGACGAAAGACATCTTCAGGGAATCCGGCGTCAAAGGACTTGTGGATTGGATCGGCGAGCAAAAGGGTCTCTTGCTGACCGACACCACGATGCGTGACGCCCATCAGTCGTTGCTCGCAACACGCGTTCGAACATACGACATGCTTCGCATCGCTCCGGCGTATGCCCAACACGCATCGCAGCTCTTTTCGATGGAGATGTGGGGTGGAGCCACATTTGATACCAGCATGCGTTTTCTGAAGGAGTCTCCTTGGCAACGCCTCGCCGATTTGCGTGAGGCGATCCCCAACGTGTTGACACAAATGTTGCTGCGCGCAAGCAACGCGGTCGGATACACGAACTATCCCGACAACGTCGTTCGCCAATTCGTTCGCGAAGCCGTGCAAGCGGGCATGGATGTCTTTCGCGTCTTCGATGCGTTGAATTGGCAAGACAACATGCGAGTGGCGATGGAGGCCGTGATCGAAGAAGGGGGCATCTGCGAAGCCGCGGTCTGTTACACCGGTGACTTACAGAACCCCAAACGAACCAAGTACAACCTTCAGTACTACGTCGATTCGGCGAAGCAGTTGGAGAAGATGGGCGCACACCTGCTGGCCATCAAGGATATGGCGGGGTTGTTGAAACCCAAAGCAGCCGTGACGTTGATCCGAGCACTCAAGGATGAAATCGGGATTCCGATCCATTTGCACACCCACGATACGGCGGGCATTCAAGCGTCGACGATCTTGGCTGCTGCCGATGAAGGGTTGCAAATCGCCGACGCGGCGCTCGCCCCTCTTTCCGGAGGAACCAGCCAAGTCAACTTGAACTCACTCGTCGAAGCGCTCCGCGACACGCCTCGTGAAAGCGAGCTTTCGACGGAAACGTTGACTCACCTGGCAACGTATTGGCAAGCCGCGCGTGAGTTTTACCTGCCATTTGAAAGCTACGTTCTGCCGGCGACCGGTGATTTATACGAACATGAGATGCCCGGTGGCCAATACACGAACTTGTTCCAACAGGCACGCGCGCTCGGCTTGTCGGATCGATGGGCGGAGGTTTGCAAAGCGTACGCGGGTGTGAATGCTCTGTTCGGAGACATCGTGAAGGTCACGCCCACCAGCAAGGCGGTCGGAGACATGGCGTTGTTTCTGGTGGCCAATGAAATGTCAGCCGATGAGGTGCTTAGCAGCGAGAAAGCGCTCGCGTATCCCTCGAGCGTTTTGGATTTGATCGGTGGACGCATGGGGCAACCACCCGGAGGTTTCCCCGAGCCCGTTATCGAAAAGGTCCTCGGGGATCAACCTCCGCTTACCGATCGCCCTGGCAAATCCCTGCCCGATGCCGACTTTGGCGAAGCACGGGCGACGGCCGCTGAACTGACCGGCGACGGCGAATCGGATCGTGATGCCGTCACTCAATTGCTTTACCCCAAGGTTTTTGCGGAGTTCGCGCAGCACCAACAGACCTACGGTGATGTCTCCATTTTGCCGACCACGAACTTCTTTTATGGACAAGAAGCCGGGGAAGAAATCGCGGTCGACATTGAGAAAGGGAAGCGTTTGATCGTAAAGTTCTTGACCGTGGGGCAGGCCAATCCCGACGGAACACGGACGGTCTTTTTTGAACTCAATGGACAGCCTCGCGAGGTCACCGTCGTCGACAAGTCACTGGAGCCGGAAACAAAAGCCGCATTGAAAGCGGACGAGAGTGATCCAAAACAAGTCGCCGCAAGTATGCCTGGCATGGTGATTACCGTCGCCGCCGCAGAAGGCGACAAGGTTAAGGAGGGGCAGAAGTTGATGGTCCTGGAAGCGATGAAAATGGAGACCACGATCAACGCACCGCATTCCGGGATCGTCAAGAAGATACAAACTCCCGCTGGCACACAAGTCAGCGCGGGTGACCTGCTGGTGGTATTAGAGTAAGCCCATGAATCGTTCGAATGCACGGCCACGCTGGCTCGCCAGGGCAGTCCATCGGAGGGCTCCGCTGCGGCTCGGTGCTCTCTTGACGATCGCTCTGTTTCAAGCCGGCGTTTGTGTTTCGTCGGTTGCGGATGAATCCGTGTTGGCCGATGTTGACAACGAAACGCGAGCAAAATGGTTGCTTGATGGTGTTGTCGTCAACGGCGCCGATGGCAAGCCCGTTCCAAGCTTCCGTGTTATCCCCGGTTCGTTGTCAACGAATGAGCGAGGCGAAACCAAAATACGCTGGCGTGAAAATCTCGCGCGGCAAATGGAACGTGGCGTCCTAAAGTGGCCGAGAACGAGTGGATTCAATGAGATGCGTTTCCAAATCGTCGCGCAAGGATTTGCGCCGATGGTGACGCATCGGATCCGACGCGGTGGCCCATACACTCGGATACGAGTTACACTGACTCCTGAGAAGACGCCTCAAGCGAATCGATAACATCGGGCCGCAGTCGCGAGACATCGTTGATGTCGAATTGGTCATCGGGCTTAAGGAAAAGTCGATCTTCCGGCAGCGTTTCTGGTTTGATTGGATCGCGAACCCAGAACCAGCTTTGGGTTGTGATCGCACGCTCCGCACGATCGGACGCGGTACTCACAAGTTTGTCTTCCGCCGGCGCGCACCATGACTCAGGCGTCACAACCTCTTCGCGATGCACGACTCGATTAAGGATGCTGCAAAACGCCGAGGCGCCTTGCAGCTCTCCGACGCGGATGGGGCCTCCACCCGAAACGATCAGGGGCAGCCGGATGTCGCAGCTTCTCAAGGGTCCCAAGCGATGCCCAATCCAGCCGTTCTCTCCGAGTGCAAATCCGCTCGTCCCGGCCACGACGAAAGTGGGGCGACGAGATTCCCATGCTTCGGTTGACCAGGCAATCAAATCATCGAGCAACTGAATGACTTCGGCGTACCGCTGCATCCATGCAAAGACTAGGTCGGGATGGTCATCGTGGTTTCGTTGGTGTCTTGGCGGCATTGTGGTGGGAGGCAGCTGAAAGGCGACTTTTTCCTCCTCTGGTTCTTCGCCAACTTGTTCTTCTTGAGGTTCCCGCATCACGAGATCGGGTTCTATGTTTCGCGGCGCATCCCACAGATCGCGAATTGCTGCGGTGTGGATCCAAAGCAAGCTCGTTTCACGGGACAGTTGTCTGTCCGCTTCGGAAAACAGTCTTCCGAATGCCGTGTTCTGAATGTCCTCTTGGAAAACCAGCTCTCCTGAGCGTTCCAAAACTTGCCTTTTGTAAATCTTGATGTCGACCGTTTCCAGGGCCGGCTCATCGGTAATAAGAAGCGAACGCTTCGCGATCTCCTGTTGCGAAAGCTTCTTCAGCCAGTCCGTGATTAACCCAGTGGGCTGATCGGTCGTTGCGGTCCACCGATCCCAGACCACTCCGCCCGAAGCGAGCCGGTCGATGGCGGGGGTTTCGTTCCACGAACAGCCGTAACAACCCAGCGAAGCGGTCGCCAACCCTTCGGCTGAAATGACAACGGTCAGCGGAGAATTTCGACTCAGTTTTCGCATTGATTCTTTTGTGTCTCTTTTCGATGACTCTCGACCGATGAGGGTAATCGACCGTCACAAACGTCATAACCCGCCCGTGCATGGGAACAGCCAACACACCGCACTGGCACAAACCCATTTCCGCAACGGCACGGTCCTAGGCTTTGGTGTCACATCTCGGCGGAAACCACTTCGAATCGCATCATGTCACAAACCTCTTCGCACGGCAGCACACCGCTTTCTGGATTCTCAGTCAATCCACTTGCCAGTGCGACGCCTGCCCCGGCGCCTACGAAAACTTCCGTCAATCCGGTGCATGTCCCGGAGGCGGCGAAACCCGCCGAGCCTCCCCCGTTGCCGACCGTCCAATCGCGGTACGTGTGGGATGTTCCCTTTGCATGCCTCTCGAAACAGGAATCGGTCGAACGTATCGAGCAGATGATTCGCCAAGGAATGCCCAGCTACGTCATTACGGCGAATCTCAATTACACGATGCTGCATCACCAGCTGGCAGATGTGAAGCAGATCACTGCCGCCGCGGATCTCATTTTGGCCGATGGCCAGCCGATCGTCTGGCGAAGCCGATTGGGAACGCACAAGCTTCCCGAGCGGGTCGCCGGCAGCGAGCTCATTCACGATCTGGCAGGGCTCGCCGCACGAAACGGTTGGGGGATTTATTTCCTCGGCGGGGAACAAGGTGTCGCCGACAAATGCGCGACAACGCTGGCTTCGGAATATCCCGGCATGAGAGTCGCCGGCGTCGAATCACCACCGTTTCGTCAACTGACATCGCAAGAACACTCGGAACAGCAACAACGAATTCGTGAATCGGGTGCCAAGATCTTACTCGTCGCTTTTGGCCAACCCAAAGGCGAACGCTGGATCTTCGAGCACTACAAAGAGCTTGGAATCCCCGTCTGCATTCAGTTGGGAGCTTCCTTTGACTTCATCGCCGGGACTGCCAAGCGAGCACCGGAGATTTGGCAACGAGTCGGCTGCGAATGGGTCTACCGAATGATGAGTGACCCGAAGCGACTTGTGCCTCGTTATTGGTCGAACATCAAGTTCCTTGCCGGAGCCCTGGTTCGCGACTGGACAGACCGCGTGAACCGATGGGGAATGGGGCTGGACGGAAACGATGAACGTCGATCATCCGACCGACCGAACCGTCGATAAAGCGTTCCCGGCTATCGAAAGACCGCCGCCGCTTCGATTGAGAGGCTGCAGTTATCACAGAGGGAAAACGAAATCGAAGGCTTTGCACCTGAACTGACGTACGCGCCGCCTTCGGAAAGCGTCAGTTGCTCAACGGTCTTTGCATCAGGATCAACAATCAAATACGTCCCGACACCCTCGGCTTCGTAGAGCTCACGTTTATAAGTGAGATCGTTCTTGCGAGTCGACGGTGACAGCACCTCCGCGATCACTGCGGGTGTGTGCTCAAGATGTTTCGCAGGAGCGTCACCACAGAGGATCATGAGGTCCGGCCGGACGACGGTATCGCTGCGGACAATCCAATCGAGTTCGACGACAAACGTTACCGCACACTTGGCTGAGCGACCTGCATTACGAAGCTCCGACGCCAACCCAACGAGAGCGGCTTGATGAACTCCGAATGGGCTGGGGCTCATGGCGATTGCGAATCCATCCCAAAGTTCCCAGTCACCTTTCCAGAGCTGGTACTCATCAACTGTATAGCGAGGAGCATATTTGATCGCGGGTGACATTCGTCAAACCATGTTGCCGAGAGAAATGCAGATGAGAACGTGCCCAATGTGCCGACAGCGAAAACCGCAACTCTTAGGCGGCTTCCACACACTCATTGTATCACACGTTCCTCAAACTCCACGCGATCTTACCGCCGAAATCATCGCTCCTACGCGTTCTACGTTTCGGCGGGATCAAGCCCCAATTCCGTTCCAACCTTTGGCATTCGCCGGTAAGCATACGCGAGTAGCTTCAGCGGGTGTATGGTTTCGATCCCGGCTGCGTGTTCGATTTGCATCTTGCAGGCGCTGCACTCCGTGCAGGCATGTGCGACTTTCGCCCGTCGTATCGCCGAGATCATTGGCCATCCGATGCGCAGACTATTGCGATAGTTTTTCCGCTGCAAACCCCAGGTGCCGGCCATGCCGCTGCATCCCGCTTCGACATGACGTACCTCAAGACCGGGAATGAGCTTTAACAGTTGGATCGATGCAATCTCCGGATCCAAGACTCGCAGATGGCACGGGCGGTGATAGATAAAGTCCAAGTTGACCGATTGAAAGTCACGATTGAGTTCGCCTTGCCGATCGAGTTCGGCGAGGTATTCGCAGGCCTCGTAAGAATTTTCGGCAACGATGATCGCGTCTTCGTCGTCCAGCAAGTTGGGGTACTCGTGTTTCAAGCAAAGCACCGCTGACGGTTCCGTTGCAACAATCTTGAAACCCGAGCGAGCGGCCTCGGCGAGCATCCGAACCGTGCGACGTGCCAGTCGCCACGCTCCCTTGAGATCGCCCGCGGTGATCCGTGCCATCCCGCTGCCGGATTGTGCCGGAGGCACGTAGATCGCGACTCCGTTCTGCTGGAGAATCTCCGCAAAGGCACGTCCCAAGTCGGGGTCGTGATAGTTTGCGAAGTGATCGACAAAGTAGAGCACACGGTGCCCTTCGCCGGTCGGCTGTTTCGTCCATCTCCTTCGGGAGGCGTATCGCATGAAACTTTTGCTCGCGATGGGCGGCAAGTCCCTGGCGGATGTTAAACCGAACAGTTTTTCCGCAAACCAACGTGCAACACCATTGTCGAGCAGCGCGTTGGACAACCAGGGGAACTTGGAACCGATTGCGGAGACCGAGTCGATCCTGCAAAAGAGTCTTTCGGAGAGTGGCTGTCCATTGGTGGCAACGTACTGGGCCTTCAGTTCGCCAACGATTTTTGGGATGTCGACGGACGCCGGGCATTCCACGCGGCACTGATGACAATTGAAACAGAGATCGGCAATCGACTTCGCGCGTTCGCTCGCCAATGTCTCCACGTCCAATTGTCCGCTCAAGACGCCTCGCAACAAATTTGCTTTCGCGCGTGGCGAGGCTTCTTCGTGACGTGTCATGCGAAACACGGGACATTGGCGTTCAGAATTGGCCGTGGTCCGGCATCTCGCACATCCGTTGCAAGCCTGCGTGGCCTTGTCGATCATTCGGCTAGCCGGCCATTGCTGTAGAACCGGCAACTGGGGCACGGCCACGCTTTGGATCCTCGCCGATTGTACGATCCGCTGCGAAGCCGGAACGAGGACCCGAGTTTCGCCGAGTACTTCGATTGACTCTCCAACGGGCCTGACGTTTTCATCCGGACGTTGGATCACTGCGCCGAACAACTTTCCAGGATTGAAGCGATGATGTGGATCAAACAGTCGTTTGATTTGTCCCATGGCGGGCCAAAATTCACCAAACTGTTTCGGAAAGAGGAAACTACGACTGAGTCCGGCCGCGTGCTCGACTCCCACATGTCCGCCGTACTCCCAAACGACTTCCGCGACCTCCATTGCAAGTGACTCGATCTTGTCGCGGTCCTTCGGCTGCGAAAGATCCAGGAAGGGACGAACGTGTAATTGCCCATGGCCCGCATGTGCAAAGATGGTGGCGGTGCATTCGTTCTTGCGTAACGTCCGCTGAATCGCCGCCAATGCTTCCGGCAGTTTCTCCGCCGAGACAGCGATATCCTCAATCAAGGGAATCGGCATTCCGGGACCCTTGAGTCGGCTGAGTCTTGGCGTGACTCGTCGCGCGAGTGACCAGCATTGGTCGCGTGTTTTTTGGTCCGTCGCAATACTCGCCTCGAACGCCGCATCGTCCCCCAGCGACAATTCATCTCGAAGGATTTCGAGTCGGGTCTGAAGTTCTGCCAGCGATTCGCCCTGCAGCTCGATGAGCAACATGGCCTCGGCTTGTCGTGGCAGCATCCGTTCGAACTGGCGTTCCGTTTCCATCGCGATTCCGAGCAAGCGACGGCCCATCAAGTCGCATGCCACGGGCGCGTGCGTCAGTGACTTCACGGCGGCGCGCGCGGCCGATTCCAGACGATGGAAAAACAACATCATCACGCCACGATGCGCCGGGATTGCCTCGGTACGGACGGTCGCTTCGGTAATCAAAGCGAGCGTTCCTTGCGTTCCACAAAGAAACCTTGCGAGATCAACCCGCCCTTCTCGATCGATCAAGCCATCCAGTCGGTAACCGCTGCGAGCCGGTGGAGCCTCCGCGAGTGCATCGATGGAATCTCGATATTGCGCAGCGATCTCCGTGAGCCCTCGTGCCAGTCGGCCCGGAGTCCCGGGTTCGTTTGGGTGGTGACGCGACAGGTCCAGCAACTCGCCTTCGATAGTAACCACGCGAACGGAAGCAACATTGTCACGTGCCGATCCACTGCGGAGATAGTGACTGCCCGACGCGTTGGTGGCCAGAACACTACCCATGGTGGTAATGCTGCGAGTTGCGGGATCGGGACCAAACCAACGTCCGGTCGACTTGAGATTGCGGTTCAATTCAGCCAGTGTCAGGCCACACTGCACGGTGGCCGTTTGCTCTTGCGAGTCGATCTGCATGCGTCGCATGTAACGCGAAAAATCGACGACCAAACCGGGGCCGACGGATTCCCCGGCAACGCCACTGCCGGCTCCTCGCGCGTGGATTGCAAGGTCTTGTTCGCGTGCGTACTGCACGAGCGCGATGACATCGGAGACCGAACGCGGTCGCACCACGCCAACCGGAGGAATCTCGTAAATACTGGCGTCGGAGGCATAGAGCGTCGTCGATAGCGCGTCGCAAAGCACATCTCCGCGGACAATGCCGCGCAAATCATCCTGAATTCGCTGTCGATCGATTTCCATAGTTGCGTTATCAAGTCAAACGTTTGAGTCTCAAACCCTGTTCGCCGCGCAGGAGGTCACCGCAGATGATAAACTACGGCTTCAAGAGCTCCCTTCTCTCGGCAGCTCCATCCCATTCCCCTCCCCGGACTGAACAGGCATCCGATGACGGCCCGCCGATTCCAACCCGCCCTCTTATTGTCGTTCCTCTGCATTGCCTTGCCCACCAGCCTAGCGTGCCCAGCCGCATCGGCGGCCGAACCAAAGTCGGTCAAGCAGATCGTGATGGTTGCCGGGGCACGCTCGCATGGCTACGGGTCGCACGAGCACTTTGCCGGATTGCGGATTTTGCAAGATGCGATTCAAAGTAGCAGCGACAACGTGGAAGTAACCGTGGTCAAGGGCTGGCCGGAGCAAGAGGTCCTCGAAAAAGCCGACACGATTGTGATTTACTGCGACGGTGGGAAGCGTCACGTCGCGATGGACCACCGCAAAGAGTTGAAACAACAGCTCAAACGCGGATGCGGCCTTGTTTGTTTGCACTACGCGGTCGAAATGGTGCCAGGTGAACCAGGCGATGACTGGGTCGCGATGCTCGGCGGGCATTTTGAGATCCACTACAGTGTCAACCCACACTGGGTCGCGGAATTTAAATCGCTCCCCGATCATCCGATTTCGAATGGCGTGAAACCCTTCTCCGCCAACGATGAGTGGTACTTTCACATGCGATTCTCGGAAGAAGGGAACGTCACACCTATCCTTTCCGCGATCGCGCCGGAATCGACGATGCGCCGCAAAGATGGTGCCCACAGTGGCAATCCACATGTGCGAAAAAGTGTCGCCGAGGGGGAACCGCAAACGGTCGCATGGGCTTATGAACGCCCCGATGGCGGTCGCTCCTTTGGTTTTACCGGAGGCCATTATCACTGGAACTGGGGAAGTGACGATGTGAGGCGTCTGGTGGCAAACGCAATTCGTTGGACGGCCGGCGAAGAAATCGAGGCGACCGGGTCCAGCTTGGGACAGCCGGTAAACGTGGACGCACTTTTGGAAAACCAGGACTACGACCCGCCCAAGAACTTTGACAAGAAAGACATCGCCGAACGATTCAACTTACTCGGAAGGGCATCGACTCGTCCCGAAAGTTTATCCGTCCCCTCCTCCGTGGAACCAAGCTTACCTGTCGCGCGGCGCTTGGTATCTGAAACCAAGGTCACGAAGCCTAAGGTCGACGATCCTCGATCACCCACCAACGCGGTAGCGGGAATTGAGGTCGCCGACGGACTGGAGCTGACGCTCTCGGCGAGTGAACCGCTGCTACGAAGCCTCACCAACCTCGATGTCGACTCGCGCGGTCGCGTCTGGGTTTGTGACGTGATGAATTATCGACGTAACCAAGGCTCGCGACCCGAGGGCGATCGAATTCTCATCCTCGAAGACACCGACGGCGATGGTGTGATGGACAAGTCAAAGACGTTTTACCAAGGCCGCGACATTGACTCGGCGATGGGCATCTGTGTGCTCGACGATGAGCGAGGCTGTGACGTGATTGTCACAGCCTCGCCCAACGTCTGGCGATTTCGCGATGCCGATGGCGATGGAGTCCCCGAGTCGAAAACCGTGATGTTCACCGGCGTCGGCGATCCACAACACGACCACTCCGGTCACTCCTTTCTGTTCGGTCCCGATGGCAAGCTGTACTGGAATTTCGGCAACACCGGAAGACGCGTCAATGACGCCAACGGTCATCCCGTCGTCGACATTCATGGACGCGAAGTGGTCGACAACGGCAAGCCCTTGATGGGTGGCATGCCGTTTCGTTGCGATCTGGACGGTTCCAATTTTGAAGTGCTCGCACACAACTTTCGCAACAACTGGGAGACGACGGTTGACTCGTTTGGAACGCTTTGGCAAAGCGACAACGATGACGACGGCAACAAAGGGACTCGCATCAACTTCGTGATGGAACACGGAAACTACGGCTATCGTGATGAAATGACGGGAGCCGGCTGGCGCGAACCGCGAATCAACCTCGAATCGGAAATTCAGCATCGGCATTGGCACTTGAACGACCCCGGTGTCGTCCCGAACTTGTTGCAGACCGGCGCGGGGTCTCCCAGTGGGATTTGTTTTTACGAAGGCCGCCTGTTACCTGAACGTTTTTGGGACCAGATCATTCACTGTGATCCCGGCCCGAACGTCGTTCGTGCTTACCCGACGTCCGTTGATCGCGCCGGCTACACCGCAACCATCGAACCGCTGTTGACGGGAACCAGTGACCGATGGTTTCGTCCCGCCGATGTCTGCGTCGCACCCGACGGATCGCTCTTCGTCACCGATTGGTATGACCCCGGCGTCGGTGGTCATCGGCAAGGGGACTCGGATCGAGGACGCCTGTTTCGTATTGCTCCGCCGGGGACTCGCTACACCGTTCCCAAGTACGACTACTCGACTCCGACCGGTGCCGCCGAAGCCCTCCGCAGCCCAAACCTCGCCGTGCGTGCACGAGCTTGGCGTGCTTTGAATCAAATGGGTGAGGCTGCGAATTGGGCGCTCACCACGATGGCACGGGACGAGAACCCTCGCTTCGCGGCGCGTGCTCTGTGGTTACTTGGAAAGATCGATGGGAATACGGAATCGGCAGTTCGTTGGGGGCTCGCCCAAGATAACCCCGACCTGCGAATCACATCGATCCGACTCGCAAAGCAAATGACTTCGGAACCGTCAAAGTGGTTGGAACCCGTCGTCGATGATCCGTCACCGGCCGTCCGGCGCGAGCTTGCGATTGCACTTCGCTATGACGAGAGCGATCGTATGCCACTTCTTTGGGCTCGTCTCGCCAGCCAATACGACGGTAATGATCGTTGGTATCTTGAGGCGTTGGGAATCGGGAGCGATGTTCGGCCGAAAGAATGTCTCGCGGCTTACTTCGCCAAGTGCGATGGGAACTGGCAGACGAAATCTGGAACGGACATTATGTGGAGGCTGCGTGCGCCGGATGCGGCGGCAGCGATGGTGGATGTCATTATGAATCCCAAAACGACACTGGAAGCGACCGATCGATACTTTCGCAGTCTTGAGTTTCATCCCGAATCGACGCGAAACAAGGTGCTTGCCCGCCTGCTGCCGGATTCCTCCGAAGGAGAGGTTCGCAGTGACACGCTTACGATTCGCGCCGCGGAACGAATGACGGATCCCAGTGTGCGGGAGCTGCCAGCGGTACTCGCAGCCGTGAACCGACAGCTCGATCGTGTCCAAGGCTCTCCGGAATTCATTTCACTTGTCAAACGATTCCAACCCGCGGGCATTGAAACGCGTTTGGTGAACGCACTGGATAGCGATGATCGTTCGGCGGCCGTCGAAGCCGTGGAGCTGCTGCTGGAGCTGGAAGCCGGACGGCAATCGGTGCACGATCGGCTCTTTGGAAATGAAGATGCAGAACGCGTCACGGAGATCCTGGGACTGGTCGGCAGCGGTCGAGCCAATCATTTACTCAGTCGTTTGATTGTCGATAACAAACGAACCTATGCGCAGCGGCGCGCAGCAATCATCGGCCTTGCCAAGACCCGTGATGGGGCCAATCGACTCTTAAACGCGGCCGAACAGAAAACGCTCGTGGGTGACTCAGTCCTCTTCGCAGGAGCCGTCCTATCGCGAAATGCGTCGACCGGAGTTCGCTTGCGAGCCGCGGAGCTCTTGCCGACACCTTCCGCCGCAGATACCAAGCCGCTACCACCCGTGGACGAACTTGCGAAGATGAAAGGGGATGCCAAACGCGGACGGCTCTTGTTTGAGACGACGGGCACCTGTTCCAAGTGTCACCTCGTGAACGGCAACGGAAAAGAAGTCGGCCCGGACCTTTCTGAGATCGGAAACAAGCTTTCTCGTGAAGCGATGCTGACGGCCATTCTGGCTCCCAGCGCCGGTATCAGTCACAACTACGAGAACTACAGCGTGCTCACCGCAGAAGGCCAAGTCATCGCGGGCATCAAGATTTCAGAATCCGAGGATCAAGTCGTGATTCGAACCGCGGACGCGATCGACCGAAGGATCGATCAGGACGACGTTGATGTGATCAAGAAAAGTAGCACATCGATCATGCCGGAGAACTTGCACCATGTGATCGGTCAAGATGGACTTGTCGATGTCGTTGAATACATGGCCACGCTGAAAGCCAAGCAGATGGTGAGCGTCCAACAGGGTCAATGAAATGAAATTGCGGAAGAGTTACATCGCATTCACTGTCGTTGCGCTGCTTTCAATTTCGACGCCCGTCGACGGTGGCGTAAGCCTTGCCGATTTAGCAGAACGGAAAGATTGGGCCGGTGCTGAGGTCCTGCTCCGCATTGAAGAGGAGGCCACCGATCACGCCAGATCTGCTCAACCGGATGGGATGACCGCCCTGCACTGGGCGGCGCGTTGGAACCATCCCGTTGCAATTTCCAGGTTCGCGAACGCCGGCGCCGACGTGAACGCTGCGACCGAATACGGCATCACTCCGTTAACACTTGCCGCCAAGTTCGGACACCTCAATGCTGTCGTGGCGCTGTTGGAGGCTGGTGCCGATCCGGAGCTTGCGAGCAATGGAAATGAAACACCGCTCATGCATGCCGCCCGATGCGGTGCCGCCAGCATTTGCCGTCACCTGATCCGCGTGGGCGCGGATGTCAATCACGCCCAAAAACAACAACAAACGGCTTTGATGTGGGCAGCAGCGGCAGGCCACGAAGACGTGGTCGGAGTCTTGCTGGACCACGGCGCACGTCTTGATCCAAAATTGCGAACGGGTTTTACGGCCCTTCACTTCGCAGCGCGCCAGGGCCACATCGCGGTGGTGAGGCGTTTGCTGGATTCGGGAGCCGACATCAACCAAGTGATGGCGCCGCAAACCAGTTCGGGCCGCAATCCCCGGAAAGGGACTTCGCCATTGATGCTGGCCGTGGAAAGTGCCCACTTCGAGCTTGCATTGGAACTCGTTCAATGGGGCGCGGATCCGAATGACCAACGAAGTGGTTACACGCCGCTGCACGCTTTGTCTTGGGTCCGTCGACCTCCGCGCGGTGACAATCCCGATGGTGACCCACCACCGGTTGGCTCGGGTGATCTTGGCAGTTTGCAGTTTGCCGAAGCTCTCATCGAGCATGGCGCGGATGTGAATCGACAATTGAAGCGCGGCAAACATGCCGCGGCGCGGCTGAACTCGAAGGGAGCGACGCCATTGCTGTTTGCATCGTTCACGTCCGATGTTGAGTACGCGAGACTATTGGTCGCAAACGGAGCCGACATTCACTTGGCGAATGAGGATCACACGACACCGATTCTGGCCGCCGCGGGAGTCGGAATTTTTGTCGCCGATGAATTCCCCGGAACCGAACCGGAGACGGTCGCGATGGTCCAGCAGTTGATTGATTGGGGCGCCGATGTCAACGACGTGGATCAATACAACGAGTCCACCATCCACGGTGCCGCCTACCGAAGTTTTCCACGTGTGGTGGAGTTGCTGGTCGCTGCCGGTGCCGACGCGAAGAACTGGCATCGCAAAAATAAGCTCGGCGCGACGCCGCGACAAGTTGCTGAAGGCAAGCGCCCGGGATCGTTCAAACCCAACGCGGCAACCATTGACGCGATCGACCGTGCCTTGGCCGCCGCCGGTATTGCCGCCGACGAATGGATCCGCGAGCCTAAGATCCCTGATTGGCCGAAACCGAAACCCGCGGTGGCGAAAGAGACATCGAAGGCGGCCTCTGACCAATAGGGCGAACAGTCAAGTGCTCTCGCTTGAACGACGAGCGGCTATCGCCTGAACGGGTCGCCGCTTTGACGGTGACCGCAATACATGCACATGTTGCGACGTGCCATCAAGTTTCTGCCGCATTGGTCGCAGGCCGTGCTCGACTTTGGTTTTTCCAGTTTGCCGTCCAGCTTTCCATCCTGCAGATCAATTTCATCGACCTTCTTGATCAGGTCTTCGTCTGAGTAGCCGTGTTCTTCCTTCATGATCGTCCAGAGGGCGTTGGTGATCAGGAAGAGTTTTTCAACGTCGACATGGATCGATTCTTGATCTGTCCGAACGCGATCGACCGCCGAGTGGGCGGAATGAGCCACGCCTGTTGCGCTGTCCGCGGCAGAACTCCGAGCCATGTGAGCATGAAAGAGGTAACCCAACATTATTTCTCCAAATTTTGTAAGTGGTTGAGGCCGTGCGAATCTCTCGCTCCCGTTACCCTTTGTCAGTAGGCACCCCAGGCCGTGGGGGGCGCGCATTTTTCGGTCCATCCGGGTTTTTCAACAAAGGCAGTTGCTGCGCCTCGTCTACTCCAGCCATCGGTCTCCCACTCGCTTCGCTCGAACAAGGCGAGCGATCGATGGCCGGCTCCGACGAAGGCAGCGAAGGGGACGGCCACCCTTTGCCGAGCCCGAGCGGCGGATTGGCGACCTCGAACGATCGCACCCACGAAAAACCCGGATGGACCGTTTTTCGCGAGATTCAAGAGTTCTTAAAATCAGGGGGGATTGTCATTCGCCAGTTCCGAGCGAGAGCGATGTCGGGTTATCATCTGGGTCGCGGGACGAGTTCGAATTTGGTTTTACAACGGCAGACGATCGCCGGAGGGTCCACTTGACGAAGTCGAATCAGTACTTTGCATCCACGCACTGGACTCTCATTTGGAAAGCTGCCAAGGAAGATGCGCACCAGTCGCAACCAGCCTTGGAAGAGCTGATTCGATGCTATTGGCCGCCCTTGTACAGCTTTGCAAGGCAACGTGGGCTGAGCCGTGAAGACGCGGAGGATGCCACTCAAGAGTTCTTAAGCGGTCTCGTCCGCGGAGAAGTGCTCCATTCGGCGGATCCTGCCAAAGGCAAATTTCGAAGTTTCTTGCTGGTCGCCTGGAGACGGTTTCTGATCGATGAATACCGGCGCCGACAGACCCAGCGTCGCGGCGGCAATGTCAAATTGCTCTCGGTCGACTTCGGCACGAGTGAGAAGCAATGGCTGGAAATACACTCGCGAGACTCAAATCCGGATCGACTGTTCAATCTCTTTTGGGCAAAGAGCCTGCTAGATGAAGTACGTCGTCGGCTAAAGGAGATTTACGACCGTCGTGATCGAGGTCCCCTATTTGATGAGTTACTGCCGAGAGTGACCGAAACCCTGACACAAACGCAGTACGTCGACCTGGCTGAACGATTGTCGCTGTCACCCAGCGCGGTCAAAGTCGCCATGCACCGACTGCGGCAACGATTCGGGCAAACGTTGCGAGAGGTGGTCCTGGAAACCTTGGATGACGAGTCGGAAATTGACGCGGAGTTGTCCGAGTTGCGTTCGGTGCTCGCGGGCGCCGCGGGTGCTTTCGACGATTTGAGTGCCGCCCAAAGCAGAAAACACGATTCCAATTGAGATCAAGTGGGAGCGCCCTTTGTGGGCGTTTCGAAAACTTCCGTTTCTTTTTCGGCGACCTGTAATCGGCTGCGATCAATCGCGAAATGTAAAGTGTCCGCACTCTGTTAGCCATTTTCGCGAGATTGTCACATGTCCGCTCACGCACCCTCCTCTAGCGCCTGTCCCACGTGTGGGAACTTGCTCGAGTCCTCCGGAGAATGCAGTATTTGTTTGCTGCAGCTCGGAATTTCGGAACCCACAATCGATTGCGTGAACGACGACTCGCTGCCAAGCCTTCAAGATCTGAACGCTCAATTTCCCCAACTCGAAGTCCTGCGTCTGCTGGGCCGTGGGGGAATGGGAGCGGTCTATCATGCGCGTCAAACTTCCCTTGATCGTGACGTTGCCGTCAAGGTGATCGCGAAAGAAGTTTCCTCCGATCCGGCGTTCGTGGAGCGTTTCGCGCGTGAGGCCAAGACACTTGCCAAGCTGTCTCACCCCAACATTGTCAATATCTTTGACTACGGTCAAACACCCGATGGTACTGCGTATTTGATCTTGGAGTTCGTCGACGGCATCAACCTTCGCGAAGCGATCTCGGCAGGCAGCGTGGGTGCCGATGAAGCATTGGATGTTGTGTCGACGATTTGTCGGGCGTTGGAATACGCCCATTCCAAAGGGGTCGTCCACCGGGATATCAAACCGGAGAACATTCTGCTGGGTGAAGACGGCACGTTGAAAGTCGCGGATTTCGGGATCGCCAAGATTGTCGA
>JBCBOO010000054.1:0-27849 GCA_039821235.1 Planctomycetota bacterium | reverse complement strand
TGGGAGACGGTTGCTTTGCAACCAGAGAGGGTTTGGTTTGGAGTCCAGCATTGCCCTCTTTGACGCGTCAGCGCGTCGTTTCTCCCCGAGGGGAGAAAGTGGTGGTTTGAGAGTTCTCTCCCTCGGGAGAAACGGTTGCTTGGTAACCAAAGCGCCTCTTTAACGCTTCAATTGCTTGGTGGTTGAAACTCGTCGAAGAGGCTGGGGTGAAGTGTGAATGTTGGAATGAGTCGGCTTTGAAGGAAGCCATCGTTTGAGGGCGGTGTCTCGTCGAGGCGACCGTCGATTAGCTCTAATAGCGTGAGGCTCTTTTCGATGGGATCGACAATCCAGTATTCTTTCACTCTGGCCTTCTCGTAGTCTTTCCGTTTCGCCACGTAGTCGCGATCCCGGGCCCCCTTTCCATGACTCACGATCTCGATTGCCAGGTCAAGCTTGTTTGGGTACTCCTCCCCGCTCGCTGGTAGATTCTCGGCGTGCAGGTAGAGCACGTCGGGTTCTCGGACGGTGCCTGGGAAAAGCCGGACCGGCAGTGGGGCAATCATGACTTTGCCACCAACGCCGCTTTCATCGACTTCCTTTCGAAGTCTGTCAAACAAGTACTCGAGAATGAGTTGATGCATCCATGTCGGCATCGGCAGAAGCTCCAGTCTTCCGTTGGCAAGTTCCACCGGTCGACTGCTTTCGATTGCAAAGTAATCGCGTTCGGTCCACTCTCCTTGGACCGGAAAGAAATGAGCGACCTCCCAGGCAGGTTCACCCACCCGTGATGGTAAGTCAGGAGGTTCGGTCGTAGACATCCGCCGCAAAATCCTCTGGGTCTTTCGGACTGCTCACACCGCTGGATTGTAGCATGAGAGGACTCCACTCGCGGCTTGCGTGAGTTTGAAAATGAGCCGGTCGAGATTCTGAGGTGGGCCCCTCTTTGACGCTTTAGCGCGTCGTTTCTCCCGGGGGAGAAAGTGGGGATTGGGGAGCTGGTATCTACAGCACGCTACGACCTGCCCAACCACCACATTGCAATCCAGAGCCAGGTTGGGATGAGCACCAGTCCTGCTAGTGAGGTCCAGAGCACTACCCGGAGTGCAGTGGCGGTGTCTCGGTCATAGAGCCTTGCAAGCACGATGGGAAAAACGGCTGCTGGCATGGAAGCCTGCAGGGCAATCACCGTTTGCAAGTTGTCACCGGTGATGCACCAGCGTCCAAAACAAAGCATCAGCATCGGGAAAACGCATTGCCGCAATCCGATGCCGGCCAAGATCACGCGAGGTTTTGCAATCCAATTGTCTTCGCGCAAGAAGTCGACGATGATCGCTCCGCTTAAAAGCAACCCCAGCGGAATTGCACACGCTCCCAACTTTCCGATCGCCGCCATCACGGGCCTGGGGATCTGCTCCGTCAGCCCGAGCCTACTGAGCATAATCGAAAAAAGCACCGCCCAAAGTGGCGGACTTCGAAACACACGTTTCCATCCACCCGCACCACTGCCGCTGATGATCGCGAGGCCCACGCTCCAGAGCGCGACGTCAACGCCTACGTTGTGGAGAATCAAATCGATCATCGCGGACGGATAAAACTGCTCCGCCAACGGCAATGGAATGTAGCCATAGTTGCAGATCCCCGCGCAAAGCGCGAATGCTCGCTGTGACGCATCCGTCTCCAAGCCGATCCGCGGACCAAAGAGCCTTGCAAAACCGTAGGCAATCGCGAATCCGACGACGGTGAAAACAAACCCCACCAAGGGAGGCTGCCAAGCAGTGGTCAACGAATCAAGCGAGTGACTTTCCGCAAACTTATGGATGAAGTAGGCGGGCAACATCACGTTGGCCGTCAGGTTCGCTAGCGTCCGGTCCGCTTCGGCTGTCAGCCAACGAAGGTGACGACAGAGCGCACCGATCCCGATCACCAAGAAAACACCAATGACGGATGCGATTATTGGCCAGAAGTCATTCATGACCGAAAGCGTAATCGGTGATGCACGCGCTCGTAAGGCACCGGCGATGACGTACATCGTGGCCGAACGAAAGCCCGTCAACTTGGAAGCCTCTCGCAGCACAGCGGTGGTTCTCCTGCTTTGCCCGCTCCACGACCGTCTCTCCGAGAGGCCTTGGGAAAGACGATCGCATTGCGATCAGAAAGGGGCGGTTTGGGAGTCCGGGGTAGTGCTGGGCTGCTAATCATTTGGGGTTGTAGCTGATTCTGCTCGCGCAGCTTTCCTGCCGTTTCAATTCATTGATCATCGTTTTCCGATAGGCCCGGAGAGCCGAAAACCCTTTGCCCTTTGCACATGCACCGACGGCCAGCGTCTTGTCGCTCACAAGGACAGAACGCTGCCAAAAACACAGCTCTGGAGGGAGAAAGATGTGGTGCCTGGAGGTTTCTCCTTGGAGCCCCGAGGGTGAGAATGAATGATGCTCGGAACGTGAGGCAGCACTACCGAAGCGGTGGCAAAAACTCGCGTACGCCGAAGAGCGCTGCGGCGGCACCCAAGATGATTCCCAGCAGCAGCCCGACGATGAACCACCATGGAAAGTGCCGTTTGCGTTGCCGAGGCATCGACGGATCGACGGGCTGGTCCAGCAACGGAGGAACCTGCGTTTCACTGGACGCGACCCCCGAATTGGATCCCGAAATCAGTTGCGGTTTTGACGTCGGATGTCCCGATTCACCATCGCTGTGTCCCTCAGCCGGCGCGGCGGGCCAGGGCTCTGAGTCTTCCATGTCGATCGGCGGCGCCGTCCAAACCTGTCTTTCAATCGGACGATCGACTTCGAAGGACGTCGTGCACCAACCTTCCAGTCGCTCGGCAACTTCGGTCGCCCGGCTGATCCGGCGCGTGGGATCTTTCTCCATCATGTCCGCGATCGTGTCGACAAAGTCTTCGGCGAGATCCGGTGTGAATCGTCGAGGGTGCCACGGCGTTTGTTCGCAGTGCCGCTTGCACTTGCTCTTCGAGTCTCCTCCGGGGAAAGGGACTTTCCCAGTGACGGTGTAGTAAAGCGTGCAGCCGAGCGAGTAGATATCGCTGGCGGGGCCCACCGATCCGGGACTTCGAATCTGTTCCGGCGAAAGGTAATCGGCGGTCCCGACAATCTTCCCCGCACGCGGATCACTCTCCAGCCCCATGCTCCAAGCCGCCAATCCGATGTCGGAAACTTTGGCATGACCATCGGGCGTGACCAGAATATTGCCTGGCTTGACATCGCGATGCACCAAACCGAGGTCATGGGCGTACTGCAAGCCTCGCGCGGCTTGCGAAATCACGAGCGCCGCATGATTCATGCTCAGCGGACCACTGCGCCGAACCAGTTTTCGCAAATCGGTTCCGGGAACATATTCGGTGACCAAGAAGTGCACGTTGCCGTCCTGCCCGGCGTCAAAGGCTCGTACGACATAAGCACAGTCCAGTCCGGCTTGAACCCGAATTTCATGCGCGAAAGACTCACGAGAAACCGCCGTCGACTTTTCGATCGGCAAGACCTTCACCGCACACTCACGGCCCATGACTTTGTGAACGGCCTTGAACACCTGCCCCATGCCACCCTGGCCGATCCAATCGGTGATCAGATACGGTCCGAGCGTTAGCTTGGTCCGCCCGGCGTGCATTTGTTGCGCCTGGTATTCCGTGATCAATCCGCTCTTGATCAGTGTTGCGGCAATCAAGGCGTCGTCTTCACTGCCGACCTTGTCGATCACCTTTGCCAGCTGGCGCCGGGTCACCAACTGACTGCGTACCGCGGATTCTTGAAAGACGCTGGCCATAAGAAGAGGATCGTTCCCGAGTGCTTCGTTTCAATAAAAGGTTCGCGTTAACTCATCTGGACCGGAAGAAGTGATCGTCGCAGTCGTTGCAGGCAAGACCGCGGCGGGCATCGTGCAGCTCAGACCCGATTCGGCTGAAAGGAGCGTTAGGAACGGTCGATTAATCACCGTCGCACACCCAGTTTAGCACTTCTTGAGACGGATCTTGGCACCAAAGAAAGCAGCCCGCAACTACGGGACTCGAACCTGCAACCTTTCGGACTCATTGGCAACGAAGTCAGCCTAACCGCTGTGTGCGACTCGAATTCGCCTCCCTTGTAAGCGGGTGATCAACACCTGTTGCATTGATGCCCCTCTCTCGAGACCTGTCTCGGTTGTCAGCTGCCGCAGTTACCGCAGCCCGATCCGCAGCCTTCGGTACTGCAGTCTGTGCCACAACCTTCTTCGATTTGTAGTGTCAGTTGGCGACTTCTTGCGATCGATTCATAGTGCTCCGAAATCTCGTCGACAATCTGTTGTGCCTGTTCATCGAGTTCCCCCAGGAACTGCATGACCAGCGTGCCTCCGTCGAGCAGTTGGTCCACATCCAGTAGCACCGCGGAACTGCCGGCGGTTTGCAATCGCTCTCGGCAGGACTCCACCGCGTCCCGTTTAAAACGGCCGAGTTGCTGCACGATCCATCGATCGGATTCGTTGAGTGGGCGAACGATCCGATGAACGACCGCGCGCTGATGGGGAGCCTCCGCCGGCGCCGTGATTTCTGCGACTTCGACTCCACGTGGCGTTCGAACGGCAACCTCGGTCCCGCGCTGATAGGGAGCGAGCGCCGATCCGATGTGGATTTCGGCCTGTGACCCGATTCGGAGAAAGTAGTGCTGCAATTTTGGTGGTGGTTAAAAGGGAGGTCTGCGGAACGGCCGAGCATCGGCGTGCGACGGAGCAATTACCACGGCGTCCAGTTTGACGGCTTGTCTGATCCAGTGCCAGCGAGGATTATGTGGAGCTAACACGGCCCCCGCACCAACCGGTTTTCCGACTCCGAAATTTCGCGATTCCCGCAAGCAGCGATTTCATGGCGACAGATTTGAATTCTCCGGCAACTTCGATCCCCACGTCCGCTTCCGTTTTTGAAGCTTGGGCGGACCGAATTCTTGACGGCGGCGAGTTGACTCGCGACGAAGCACGCGCGATCCTCGAATCCAACGATCGTGATCTACTGGCACTGCTTTCGTCCGGTTTCCGACTTCGCGAGCGTTACTTCGGAAAAACCGTCCAGCTCTACTTTCTGATGAATGCGAAAAGTGGACTTTGCCCGGAAGACTGTCATTACTGCAGCCAATCCAAAGTCTCCGAAGCACCGGTTCCCAAATACAACATTCTGAAACGAGACGCACTGCTTGATGCGGCGAAGGTTGCGGCGGAACGAGGCGCAAAGACCTATTGCCTCGTCATCTCCGCGCGTGGGCCGAACGAGCGAGAGTTGAAGGCCGTCGAAGAGATCGTTCCGCAGATCAAGCAAGAATTTGGACTTGATATCTGTGCGTGCCTTGGACTGCTTTCGCGTGAGCAAGCGGATCGCTTGAAAGCGTGCGGCGTCGACCGAGTGAATCACAACCTGAACACCGGTGAAGACCACTATAAAGAGATCTGCACCACGCACACGTACGCCGATCGTGTGCAGACGCTGCGTCACGTCCGCGACGCGGGGATGGAGATGTGCAGCGGAGGCATCATTGGCATGGGCGAGTCTTACGACGACGTCATTTCAATGGCCTTTGACTTAAAGGACCTGGGAGTTCAGTCCATTCCACTGAACTTTTTGAACTCGATTGACGGCACACCGCTGGAGGGCAAGACGGATCTCTCGCCCCAGGATTGTTTGCGTTCACTTGCGATGTTCCGGTTCGTCAATCCGTCGCGAGAGCTTCGGATTTCCGGCGGCCGAGAGATCCACTTGAGATCGCTTCAGCCGCTTGGACTCTACGTCGCCAACAGTGTGTTCGTCGGTGACTACCTGACGACGAAGGGACAGGCACCGGAGTCGGACTACCAGATGATCCGCGACCTTGGATTCGAAGTCACGACGTCCGTCGGGGAATGACCGAAGGTCCCGATCCAAACAGCCGTTGATCACCATCACAACGGCTTCTCAAGTTTCGCTTGCTTGCTTGCGCGAAAGCGTCGCCTATCGCGTGACGTCCGTGGTCACGCCTTTCCAGCTATCCGTTCGGAACGGCGTCATTGGCAGTCCCTCGGTGCTCTGGACGTTGCAAACGGGATTGTTTGCCCAGGCATAACGCACGGCTACCGGATTGCTGACCTTCGGGCTTGATACCTCGACGGTGGTCTTGCTCGTGATCTTGGCGGTCGCGTCGACAAAGACCTGGTCTTCGCCGGCGATGGTGAAACCGATCGGAGTCCGCACATCAAACGTATCCAGTCCTCCGCCGACGGAATCAAAGGTGAGGACGATTTTGTCGCCTTCGCGCTTCATCGATTTGTAGGTTGGACTTTGGCAAGCGATGTCGTATCCGTAGTCTTTTGCCAGTGCCCATCTCGCAAGCCGCTTCCCGACGTCCTGCTTATTCTTTGGGTGAATGTCGCTTGCTTCACCCAGGTTCAAAATGACGGCTTCCCCGGTATTGGGAAGCTTGGTGAGCGTCATCGTCTGTGCTTCACGCAATTCGGCCCAATTGCTTGGTCCGGGCACGGGAGTTTCATTGGTGTAGTCGGCAAGCTGCACCCAATAGAACGAGAAATCACCTTGATTCCATTCATCGCGCCAATGTGAAATCATCAGCGGAAATAACTCGCGGTATTGATACGCACGTCCCGCGTTGCTTTCACCTTGGTACCAAACGGTACCTTGGATCGTGTAGCCGATGATCGGATGCAACACGCCGTTGTAGAGGTTCGCGGGGCGATGCTGTCCGGCGAGCACGTTTCGTGGCGCGTTCGGGCGTCGGCCTTTCTTTTCTTGCTTCCACTTTGTCAGCCGCTCGTTGAACTTTGCCATGGCGGCATCGTGATCGTACGCGGACTCCGTGTCGCGCCACTTTGCGAGCAGGTCATCAAATTGCCCGCTTTCACGGAGGACGTCGCGGTTCACCCAGGCCTCCGCTGCTGAACCACCCCAAGCGTTATCGATCAGTCCGATCGGGACACCAAGCGTCTGATGAAGCTGTCGCCCGAAGTAGTAACCGACGCCTGAGAAATCTTGGACCGACTGTGGTGTGCAAGCCTGCCACTGGCCGTCGAACGAGTCCTGAGGCTCCTGGGTTCCCACTTGGGGAACCGTGATCAAGCGGATTTCTGGAAAGTCGGCGGCGAGTGCTTCCAGCTTGGCGTCGTTGGACTGGCGGACGGCCCATTGCATATTTGATTGGCCGCTGCAGACCCAAACCTCCCCGATCAAAACGTCCGTGAACGTTGTTTTGTCATCTCCGGAAGCGATGGTCAATTCGTGCGGGCCACCGGCCTTCATTTCCGGGAGGTCCAAGTCAAATCGTCCTTCGGCGTTACCCTTGCCGGTCACCGATTGTCCGGCCATTGCAACCGTGACATCCGCACCGGGCGCGACCCAGCCCCAGACATGAATGGGTTTTCCACGTTGAAGGACCATCGAGTCCCCGAAGACCGCACTGGTACGGATCTCCGCTTGGGCTTCGTGGGTAACGAGCGAGGTAAATAACAGCAGCAGGCAACAGAATCTTTTCACGGTGGGACTCCCAATCGATCAGGAATAGAGATGCAGGGGAAATTGGAGGCCCCGCATCATAGCCCAACCCGAGCCGTGCTGCTGTGTCGACGTCGTGTTGCCGCAAAAACGTAGCCCGCCCAGCACGTGCGTATCAATCGTCCCAAACGAGATCGCAAGCGTCGAAAATGGGCCCCTCCACACAGGTCCGCTTGTAGTCCCATTCGCCGTCGGGCTGGCGGACTTTCGCGACGCACGAAAAACAGATCCCAATGCCGCAAGCCATGGGTGTTTCCATGGAAACTTGGCAGTCGACGCCTCGTTCTCGGCAGAGCTCCGCGACCTTCTCCATCATGATCTCGGGACCGCATGTCACCACTCGTACGGGTTCTCCATTCAATTCGTCCAGGCGTCGGCGAAGCACGTCCGGCACACGCGCCTTCTCACCGGCTGAGCCGTCATCCGTGCAGAGCGAGATGTCGAAACCGGCCGAGCGAAATTGGTCGACGCCCGCATGCAGGGAACTACGCCTTGCGCCATAGATGACTTCCGCCGATTCGGCCCAACGATTCGCACGGCCAAAGGATTGTGTCCCGATTGCTTCGCGTCCGAGGAGCAGCATGGGAGTCTGTCCGATTCCACCGACGGCCATCACAAGGTGCTTGCATTCGCGAGGGGAGAAACCGTTTCCAAGTGGGCCCCAAAGGCTGACGCGAGTGCCGAGCGGACTCTCCGCACAGGCGGTCGTGAACGTCCCCTTTTTGAGATAGATCAAATCGACATAGCAAGGCTGGCCCGATTCGTCAGGCAAGATATCCCAGATCGCAAGCGCACGACCGATCAGTGGCGACGAAAGACCCGACAAGCGAATCATGACGAACTGGCCTGGGACAGCGGCCTTTGCGATCTCGGGAGCGGCAACGCGAAGTCGATACGTCTTTTCTGCGATCAGTTCGTTTTGCAGCACATCCGTTTCATGCTGAACCATTGAGTCCGCATAGTACTTCGCTTGCAAGGCATTCATCGTTGGGTCGTTCCCGTCCGCCATCACAGAAGGTGAGTGAAAGTCTCTCACCTTCATGCTAACGGCGAACGGTCAACGGTGGCAGTAGTCCAACGCCCCAATGATTTACTTGGCCGATGCCAGCTTCAGTTCCGCGGCTGCTTTTGCGGCTGCCTCGTAACGTGCCCGTGCGTAGGCGAGTCGGGCCGTCTTGGGGCAGGTGGTTTCGACGTCACCGACCAAGAATGTTCGTTCCACGCCGGCCTTTTTGGCCATCGCAGCGGACGCCTTCGGGCAATCACACTCTTCGCTCCCGACACGGTAGGCAACGGTGATGTTTTTCGTCGCCGCTTTGACACGAGCTGCGATTTTTCCAGCTTCGATGGGGCATCCGCAGGATTCGCCTGCAACCGTCGTCATCCCCGACTTCGCACACTTGGCAGGCGTGGTGAAGCTGGCGAGCATCCCTTCGGTTTGAGCAATCAAAGCGTCATAAGCGGCACCTTTCTCATCAAACGACTGCTTTCCGACCGCATAGCGAACCGCTTTGCCATGCGTGCTGGCCAATTTTGTCGCGGTCATTTCACATTGTGTGCACTCGTCGCCGATAACGAAAGCCAATTGAGGCAGTTCCTTCATGGATGTTGCGACCGCGGCGGAGATGGGGCATTCGCCGGTCGTGCACTCGGTTTTTGTGCACTCGGTTTTTGTGCAACTTCCCGATTCACAGTCGCCTGCCGAAAGGTTAGCTGAGGTGAAGGAAGAGGCTGCGAGGGCAGCGACAGCTGCGAGGTGATGAATCCGCATGATTAAGAAACTCCAACGATGTACCAAAATGGGTTGCCTGACTGGGTTGGCTACCCTCTCGGTGAGTCGATGAACATGCGGCCGAGTCATCCGCCGGGTACTTCGCATCTTTTTGCGGAATCGGCAGAGAAAAAGATCGCCAGTTGGTGATCTTGAATCCGTGAAGCGGCTATCTGAGGTTTCCGAGACGGCTGCATTCTCGTTGAAGTCGCTGTTCCGCTCGCGAACGAGCTTCTTCGGTAACAATGGGCGAACCCGTCGGCTGCAATTCGGTCGTGCCTTGTGCGTTGGTCAATGCCCGTCGGGCGAGAAGGTCGCCCAAGAATCTTGCGGACGCCGCACCGCCGGCTGGATCGAACTGGTATTCGCTCATCATCGACCAGTTCATTCGGATTGAATCCAAGTGCTGGCGAATTTCAGCATCCAGTTGCGACCGCTTCAGGTTCGCCGCCTTGCGATCCGCGTCCCACAAGATCAGCCAGTTTCGATCACCGGTTCGGTAAGTGAATTCCATGGGAGTGAGGCTTCGCTGGATCAAACGATCGAATGCTTCGACCGATTCGGCTGGTAGTGTCGCCCCAAGTGAAACGCTGGCGATGTAAAGCCGATCCTCAAAGTCTGGCATGGTTTGCCGGGCCCTCAGCTCCACTCTTTGCGACGGGACATCGACGCGTACTCGACGGGGTGGTGCAATCGAGTACCGTTTGCGGGGGCTCAGGACATTGTGTAATTGATGGGCTTCTTCCACGGATGCGGATTCCGGGTTGACGAACAAGCCTGATCGCCATGTTGCCCAGTTTCGAGCCACATTGATCGGTCCGCCCATCGTCGTGTGAAAACTTGCCGCCGTTCCGGTGCCCTCGCGCGATTCAATCCACAGGTTCGAGAAATGAGCTCCCGCGAGATGGCGGCAGATCACCAACCCGAGCCCGCCTCGACTTGATTGCGGCGCGTGACCGAGAGCGATTCGCTCCAAGTCGGCTGCATCGATGCCCTGTCCCTGATCCACGACGGCCCAGGTCATGCGTCCGCGTTTTGGGTCCGCAACCGCACGAATCAAAATCGGTTGCCCTTCGCGTGTGGCGCGAATTGCGTTTCCGACCAAGTTGACGATCAGACGACGCAGCATGACCGCATCGGCATAGACCTTTGTTTGGCGGCCGAAGGGGCCGTCCCAAAGCAAGTGAATCGCACGCGGCAACACCCATGGCTGCAGCGTTTCGACCACTTGCTGCCGAACATGATCGATATCAATCCAGTCCAGATGTGGGCGAACCGAACCGGCCGCTTCATGGCGAGACTGGACCATCTCGTCGACGAGTTGGCCGACGCAGTTGCATTGGTTGATTGCCGCCGAGAGACACTCGCGTTGATCGGACGAGATGGCGCCCAGTTGGCCGTCGTGCACCAGACGCACGGCTTCGCGAATGGTGGAAAGCGGCGCGCGCAGGTCGTGTGCCGTTTCACCGATCAATTTCGTGATCGAATCGATCGCTTGTTCGGTCGGGTGCAAGCTTGAAAGTCGCGTTCGATGAGTCTCATCCGTTCTGGACGGAAGGTGCGAAGAGACTGAGAGGGAAGTCGTTGTCACGGTAAGGGCTCCGGGAGGCGTTTCATCTGTGTCTGTCGGCCGGCTTGAATCGATCGCTTCAACGACAGCGTGAAACTGCCGTCCGGATTCCGTTGGCAACACCGGACCTTGCGCGATGTAGCGATTGCAGGGCGGTGGGAAGCACGTCGGTCAGAACTCAATAGGTTGTTTGATCTGACATCGATGTCGCTCGACGCATCCAGTGGGGCGAATCACGGAGTGGATTCAGCGGCAGGCCGATTTGCTGATACAAGTCCGTGAGCGTTTGAGCGATGGATGGATCGTAATGAAGGTGTGTTGCGGCAAGTTCCAATTCGCGAATGGCCTCAACGGGACGATCGAGTCGCCGCAGAATCCGTCCTCGAGTCGCATGAAACTCGTAGCGTTTGGGATCGATCTTGATCGCATCGTTGGAGAGTTGAAGCGCACGGGGGAGATCAATTTGGTTTTGGGCGAGATTCCAAGCCAAGTTGTTCGCCGCCACTCCCAGACGAGACTCGGTCTCCAAGGCCTTTTCCAAGAGCTGTCGCTCGCGCTGTCCGTCACCATTGCGGGCCGCTTCGATCGCCAGGTTGACCAGCACAAAAGGGGCGACCGAGCGATCTTGGAGGAGGCGTTCGATCAGCTCGTCAACCATGTCTTTTCGGGACGAATCCGCTCGACGCCATTGCGAAAGCGTTTGGTAGGGTGATCCGTGTTTGGGCGAGTGGCGGATGGAGAGTTCCAACAGCTTCACGCACTTTTCGGCGTCTTGTCGAGGGTCGGCGGCAATGCGCAGGCTCCAATCGTGGTAGATCTGGGAGAGCGTTACGCGAATCGTCTTTGCTTGATCTTCTGCAACGTGCTGGTAGGCGGCGACTCGATTGAGAGATTCGGCGGCGGCCGCATACTGCTCCAAGAACGCGCGTATCTTTGCGATCTCAATCTGAGCTACGACATCGGTGGGGTTCGATTGCAATCGTCGTTCGAACGCCCGTAGACCCTCGTTCGCCGATCTCGAAGCCGATTCCTGGTCGCCTCTCATCACGTGCAGTTTGGCGATAAGGCGGTGGAACGCCGGATCCGCGTGACTCAGCCAATCGTAGTGCTGAATGGCATCGGTCACATTTCGAAGCGTAAGTTCGAACTCAGCCGCGAGGTGCCGTGATTTTGCATCTTCCGGATCCTGCGTTAACGCGGCGTTCAGATGAAAGCGAACGCGTCGCTCCGTGTCTTCCAGTTCGAGAGAGTCCAGCCGGATCAGTTGTGACGCAATGAAATAATGGGCAGGTGCGTAACCGAATCGGTCTTCCGGAGCTAGTTCGGCAATGATTGTCGAGGCTTTCACCGGTCGTCCCGACGCGAGTGCATTCATCGCTCGGTGGAACTGTGCTCCGGGATCGTTTGGGCGTAGAGACAAGACTCGACGGACCCAGAGATCGGCCGTTTCATAGTCACCCTGCTGATGCGCCTTGACGGACGCGGCGAGATAGCGTTCCGCCAACGAACCAGGCGTTTGCTGGCTGGCGGTCCACAACAAGACCACCATCACAATTGCCGCAACCGCCGCGGGTAGGCCCAGAAGAACACTTCGCCAAACAAAATCCGCGAACAGGAACCTCAGTAGTCGATTCAGTCGATAGACGATCATCAAGAGGTTTTCCTTGAAATGGATGCCAGTTCCGCTGAAGTCGTACTTGACCGGGTGACCCACCGCAGCTGAATTGCTTCGAAGAGCGACTGGGCGGAATCACGATTCGCGGCATCGAGCTCGGTTTCGTCGATGACAAGTGTTTGCAGTTGAATGGTCCGGCGATCGACCATGCCGACATCACCGGAAAAGTAGCCGCCCAGCGGTGCTAAACGAAAACGGGATAGCCAGCTCTTCGTTGGACTGACCAGAGAGTTGCCGGCCATGTCAAATAAACAGAATGCAAGGAGACCATGTTCGCCGTCCGGTCCGATCATGTCGACAACCATGTAAGGCTGGTGACCATCACGGGAATGCACTTCTTGCTTGATAATTTGCCAACCACGCGATCGATAGCAGTCGGTGAGCTCGTGCCAACCGAAAAACGGAAAGTCGAAGGAAACCTGTGCGTGAAGTGACGGCGTTGCGTAGTGCCAGACTTCACTGAATTGGCCTTCGTCGGATCCGCGATGACGCTCGATTCGTTCGTTCGTGATTTGGTGCCACTGGGAAATGCTCGCTGGCAGCCAGTTGAGGGAGATCATCTGCTGTGCGACATCGCTGCGCCAGACGCGCGGTCCAGAGACGGCCACGGCCAGTTGAACCGTTCCCAGTGCCATTGCGAGCGCAAGAAGCATCGTAGCGAGGGGCCGCAAAAAGCGGACTCGAGAGATCGAGCTGAAGTGAGACAGCGAAGGAACAAGACGGGTGACAGCGGATTTGAGCCGATTTGAAAGTGGTTCTGACGCGGGGGGCATCGTTGGAGGCACCCGCATCGGGTCGTACTCGGCGCTTTCATCCAGACCAAAGCGTTGCATCCAGTGCACGAACGCTTGAGCGATTTGATCCGATGAGTAAACGAGCATCAAACCGATCGCAATAAATGCGAATCCGACACACTCGTGCAACACACCCGCCTCGAGGTCGATGTTCCAAAGGAACTTTGAAACGACGATAAACACGATCCTCAGCAGGTTGAGACACAAGGACCAAAAGGCCGCCGCGGTGGCGAGGATGAACACTCGAGAGAGATGTTTTCGCTGCTGAACCCCGTAGACCAACGCTGCGGAAACCAGAACCAACTGGCTGTGAATGCCACTGCATGCTTCGTCGATGAAGAGCGTGCCCGACGCGAGCTGGAAGACGTTTCCGGAAACGAGATGTTCGATGCCAAAGCAATCGAGTACGCCTGAAACAAAGACGGACGTCTCGGCCTGCATGAATCCGATCATTTGTTGATCGAGCCCAAACGGCGGCGGAACAATCAGCCAGAGCAGCATCCAGGGACCGATCAAGCTGGTTCCGCCACGACCCCATTGTTCGACCAGCCATGCCCCCAGCGTGATGATGCACGCAACCGTTCCGAGGCACGGTGACACGATCAAAACGGAGACGCTCATCAAGCAAGCCCCCAAGCAGCCACCCATCAACGCGAGTGTTCGGGTGAACTCATCCTTGTGCACCTCACACTCGCGAGCGCGGCTGCGAAGGAGCAGCAATGAAACCACCAATAAGACCGGAGAGAACTCGTAGTGGGGACGAAACGACCACAAGTTCCAAAGGTGGTGGGCCACCAAAGGTGTTTGGGCGAGGACGAGCCAGCAAAGCAAGCTTGCGTTCGAGAAAGGCAAGAGCGAAGCGATTCGACGGGTTGTGAGCTTGTCGCAGACGTCACTCATCAGTTCATCCCTTGGAGCCTGAATGAGATGCCATCACTCGACGTCGACCACGCAAGAAGATGGTGCCGGTGGCAAGCATCAAGGCAAGGGCGAGGCCGGAGGGCTCCGGTACTGCCGCGACCGCTTCTTGAAACGTCGCCCAGGCGAAGTCAGACGGAAGAGCCACATTGCGGTTTGCGATCGCAAATCGGACATCTGACGGATCCCACTGCGTGTAATCGGTTTGGCGGGGAATGTAAGCGAGAGTGAGCAAGTTCCCAAAAACGAAGTTGGGCACCAACACGCCACCCGTCGATCCAGGAAGGGCCGGCAGTGTCCCCACGGCGGATGCGACGGCTTCCGCGGCGGCTTCGGACTGCGAAAAATCAAAGATCGAATTGCCAGCGAACGTCAGTGGATCAGTCAGTCCATTGAAGTTGGTTCCGTAGTGAAAAGTCGCATCGTAGGTGAGACCATTGATGCTGAGGCCTTGGATTTCAGCGATCCGGTTATCGGTCCCGGGATCAATCAGCGTCACGGTTTGAGCATACGAAACTTGGAAACAGCCGATGCCAACAAAGGCCATTGCGACGCAACGCAACAGGAGTTTCTGAATGCCGCACATGGCTAATTTTCTTCCCCGTTTCAGGAAACGACCTGAGTCATGGCGGTTCTAAAACACTGAGAACCGCGACTTCGAACGGGGAGTCGGCGCAAGTGCCTGGGACGAATTGAATCCTTGGCGAGAATGATCCGCACGTCTTTTCGAGATGTGCTGATCATCCATGGATGAAAACCCCCGTGACGAAGTTTCTAAGGAAACGTAGCACCTCGCTTATTTTGGGTGCGATGAATCCGAAAAACTCCTCGGAGGCGCATGAAAAAACACCGACCGCAAGCGACAGATGTGGGGCAAACATCTGTCACAAGCGACGGTGCTATCTCGTGGACGACAAACATCCTCCCTTTGAAGGACGAATTGTCTCCGATTTGCTACAAAAGGTCTCCGAAAGCGAGATCCAGTGCTTGGAGCCGGACCTCCTCCTCATCGTCATCATCCGCAGATGCGATCGAATCAAGGAAATCCAACTGCAGTGGATCGACCAGTGACCCGGCATCACCAAGTCCCTCGCCCTCACCGGAGACGATTCGGCCGAGTTCCGTGATGACGTTCAACGCATCCAGTGGGGAGATCGATTGATCACCGGTCACATCGTAGTACGGAGGACCCGCATCGCTCTCCGTGACGGGGATGCTGGGTTCACCCGAACGGGCGAGGTGATTGATGACCAACAAGGCGTCAATCGGCGTCACAAGTCCGTCATCGTTGACATCGAATCTTAGGTCCGGATTTTGAAGACGACTGCTGACCACGCGAACTTGGACCGTGGCCGGGCTGCTCTCGCGACCGTCAAGGTCGGCAACGGTGTAGGTAAACGAGTCAAGTCCGGTGAAGCCTGGGTCGGGAATGTATCGGATCTGTCCATTGGCCAAAGGCACCACGTCACCACCACTCGGTTCGGTCGCGATCACGATCGACTCAAGATCGATTCCGTTGTTTGGAGCACCGACTTGACGATCTGGATCTTCGTCGTTGGCGGTCACATCGATTTCGATCGGTTCGCCGAAGAACGTGCCGGCTTGATCATTGCGAGCAATCGGAGCAGCGTTGGTTTCGATGGTCACCAGCGTTTCATTACTGAACTGGCCGGTGTCGTCCTGGATCCGATAGCGGAACACGTCCGTCGTCGCAAAGGTCTGGAACGCCGTGTACGTCACAACTCCCTCGGCATCGATTGCGAGTGAACCGAACGCGGGCTGAAGCGTGATCTCAATCGTGCTGGGGACCAGATCACCATCGACATCGATGTCGTTATCCAAGATCGGGATCACCGTGGGTCCGTTCGGATTCAACGTCGGGTTATCCGGTACGGCAACCGGTCCGTCATTGATTCCCTGCACGTTCAATCCGACCGTCACGATGTTGCTCTGAGCACCCGACGCATCTACTGCACGGTAGGTGAAAGAGTCCGTGACGGATTCGGTACCACTGAGTGCCTGCAGAGAGACAGCGTTTCTTGGATCGTAGGTGATGACGCCGGTGGCTTCGTCGTAGGTTACCAATGCTCCATTGAGCGAGAAGCTGGACGATGGCAACACCACCGACAGCACATCACCCGGGTTGTCGATATCCGGATCAATATCGTTGACCAATAGATCATCGATCGACATCGTCAACGCGGTGTCCTCATCGATGTTCTCGATTCGGTCACCTGGATTACCAAAGTTGTCCGCAATGGCAATCGGCGTATCGTTCTCGGCGGTGATGATCAATCTCAAGGTAACCGGTGCGGCCGATGCTCCTGCGGAATCAATCGCTGTGACCGTTACGTCGACGGTGCCGTTGGCGTTGGTCGCCGGCAAGAACCGGAGTACACCGGAGTCGTCGACGGTGGGTAACTGCTGGAAGAGCGATTCCGCATCAACCGGAACAGCCACTTCGAACCTCACCGACTGGTCGCTCTCGTCGGCAGGACCCGGGCTAATGTCGGTCGCCCAGGCGTCGGTGTTTGGCGGCGGATAGGGGCCGCTGTCTTCCAGCACCGTGATCTCATTGAGGCTCGGTGTGAACGTCGGAATGTCGTTAACGGGATCGACCGTCAATACAAACGTTCGTGTAGCAGTGGATTCCGCCGTCGTTCCATCGGTCGGAACGTCGGTCAGCACAACTTCGAACACGGCGACACCGTTCGCGTCCGCAGTCGTCTCAAACTTGAGTGACGCGGTTCCGGTCGTCTCGTCGATCACGGCCACGGGAGCCGAAAGGAAGAGCGATGCATCGCCTTCGAGCTGCGTCAGCGTGAAGAACAGGTCTTGGTTATCGAGTTCGTCGGTCGCGGTTGGCGGACCGGCCAACACGTTCGTCGCCCAGTTCGGGATTGACGTAAAACCGGCGTCTTCATCAATGGTGACACTCGCGGGGCCGCTGTACTGCGGAGGATTGTTCACCGGCTCAACTTCGATCGTCACCGTGTTGAACGCGATCCGCGGATCAGGGAACTCAACGCCACCGGTTCCGAAGTCGACGGTGGTCCCGTCATCGGTCACGGTGTAAACGAACGAGTCAGTTCCAACAAAGTTCTCTCTCGGTGTGTAAAGCAAACCAACGATCTGGTTGTTCTCGATGATTTGTTCGACGGTTCCACCGAACTGAGTCTGCGTCGGCGTTGGCTGACGCAAGAATACGGTTTGATTGCCACCGGGTGTTCGGTCTTCGCCTTCGTTGGCGGGGCCAACCGTAAACGCATCCAACAAACCGGGCGTGGTCGGATCTCCGAAGTTGAAGATCTGAACGGTGTTGTCTTCCGGAATCGTGAAATTCAACGGCAACGCACCGGGATCGACGCGAGGCGGGTCATTGACCGGCAACACGTTGATGGTGAAGGTCTGCGTTTCCGACGTTCGCACATCTCCTCGGAATGGGTCAACGGCTCCGGTGTCCATTGCGATGACCGCAAATTCAAACTCGCCGAATACGTCCTCCGCCGGTTCGAACGTCAAGAGTCCTTCGGGCGAAATAGTCGGCGGTGTGGTGAACAACGCTTGCATTTCGGCGTCGGTTGCACCGATCAGTGACAGGGTGAACGAAACGCGTTGACCATTGATCGCATCGACTTCGTCAAACGCGGTCGAGAGCGGCCCGGCGGCGATTTCCACGGCGAAGCTGTCGATGGTTGTAACGCCACCGTCCTCGACGGCCTCGAGAGGTTGTCGCGGACCGGTTGGGTCGCTGCTGTTCAGTGGCGGAAGATTGAGTTCAAAGTCAGGCCGGTCGTTCACCGGATTGAGAACGAACTCAACCAAGTTGGTGGACGTCTGCGGATCGCTCGTCAACATACCGTTGATGAAGCTTTCGCCGTCATCCACCACGCTGTACTCAAACGTATCCGGTCCGCCGATCAAGCGGTTGTAATCCTGAGGCGGCTGATAGAAGACGCCCATTTGTCCGCCGCTCATTCCCACGGTCAGCGTACCGCCCAGGGTGGTTGCGGTTGGCACGTTGTCCATCGAAACCGTTTGGCCGCCACCGGGGAGCATCGGGTCGGCTTCGTTAGCCGGTCCGACGTTGAAGACATCGAGCAGCCCAATTGGGCTGTAGTCGCTACCGGCAGCCTGCTGGAATGGGATGAAGTACCCGGGATCGCCCGAAGCCGTTTGGTTCGACAGATCTTCGCGGAGCGTGTAGGTAATCGTGCCATCGACGACAAGCGACGAGATCGGATCGATGACTTCGGAAATTTCCCAGGACTCGTCCACACCGTTGGAGTCGGCCGTTCCCGTCACGCTTGGATCAAATCGAGGAGCGTCATTGATGGGGCGGACGTTCACGGTAACCGTTCGGCTCACCGATTCAGCCGGGTTGCCATCGTCCGTTCCAGTGATCTCGTAAACCGCTGTACCGAAGTTGTCCGTCGCGGGGAAGAACTCGATCGCAGGAGCCATGCTGACATCCGGATCGGCAGTCATCAGGTCCGCGGGAGTCGCGGAGAGTTCTTGGATGGTGAACGTCACCGTTTGGTTGGACTCATCCTGACCAAAGATCGGATCGCCACCGAAGACGTTCATGAAGTAATCGGGAATCGTCCAAGTGGTCGGCTGATCCTCGAAGACGTCAATTTCAACCGGCACGTCAAAGACCGGCGGAGCGTTGAACGGAGTGACTTCGATGGTGACGGTTGCGAACATTGCCGACGCATCGAACTCGGGGCCTTCATTGCGCTGTGTGCTCACCGCGTAGCGGAACGTATCGGTTCCCTCGAAGTCCAAGTCAGGCGTGTAGGTAAACAAGCCAAGAGTTGCATCGTCGATTACCACTGTTCCGTTGGCAGTGCGGAAAGTATTCGGCATACCGGTGACGGGTGTGCCTTCGACGACCACGCGGGGCTGAATGAATTCCTCGGCGGGCAGAGTGTCATTGCTAAGGAGTGAACTCAGGTTCATCCCGTCGACCACGAGAACGTTGTCTTCATTGACGGAGTAGAAGTCATCGACAAGCGACGGCTGTGCGACATCCAAGATATTGACTTGGAAGTCCTCGACTTCACCTCCGATTGCGACACCGTAAGGATCAGACACGCCGTCTTCCGATAGACGGAAGCGAGCGAATGTCAGACCCACTGCGGCGGTGGCAGGTGTAATCACGCGAATGTTGTTGACACCATCGACGACGGCAGCACCCGAGACGATGTATTCGCCCGCGTCTTCGAAATCACCGTCGGCATTGAAGTCGAACCAAACGTCGAGAACGCCTTCACCGCGAACGGTGACGGGGATCACACTTCCTGCCGCATCGTTGCGGTTCAAGAAGGCAATGACGTCACCGGGACTGGTGGTGGTGCTGGGGGTTCCATCGGCGAGGAAGAGACCTTCGGTCGTGGAACTCATGCCGACAAAGCTGCCGACGGTGACGCCATCTTCATCGTCGAGGCCGTTGACATCGTCGCCGGTTGCCGTCAACGAAGGCTGGCCATCGGTTTCACTATCAAAGATTGCACCCAGTTTCGGAAGTGAATCTTCCGCCCCTGTGTGACGTGCACCGTCACTTGCAAGCAACGTGCGGTAGGAATCCGGAGCATCACCAAAGTCCGTTCCGACCTCTGGAATGATGATCGTGAATTCGGTATCGCCATCTTCTTGGTTGGATCGCAGCAGGTTGCCGGCGCGGTCAGCGATCAACGTGTTGTCCAAACTCACGACGTAGACGCTGCTGGCTTCCCAAAGCGATGCCAGTGGCGTCAGACGCAAGACACCCGTCAGCTCGTTGTAGGCGACGTTGTAGTCGACGCCTTGAACCAAACGAACACCGTTCTGCTCGACCACGACTGCTTGAGCGACGACCGACGGATCCGTCGGGTCGTCCACCGTGAGGCCATCGACGCCCGTGCCTTCGAACGGAGCATTCGGGCCACGACCATCACCCAAGAGGATCGTAAAGTTTTCCAGGAGCGGATTCGTCACGGCAACGAACGTCACCGTTGGGTCGCGGTCTTCGCCAGCCGTATCGTTGTCGATCGGGTTTAGAAGTGTGGCATACGGAGCGTCCGTGTCTGCTCGGTCGACGGCACCGCGATCCTTTTGAATCTGCGAGTTGCTTCCCCCGGGTGAATCACCCGAGAAGATTCGTAGCTGACCGAAGACGTCACGGTCGGGAGCCACAATCGGCGATTCTGCAAGCCCGAGTTCGGTCTTGAACGTGACAAACTCGAGACGGTCTTGTTGGACGTCCTGTGAGCTGTCGATCGCTCGCGAGCCGCGTGCCAGGTAGTAGTTTCCTTCCGCTGCGTTCACGAACAGTGGAGATCCCGAAGCCGCGATGATCGCGTTGGTTCCCGTTGCTCCTCCGCCAGCGTCTTGGAAGAAGTTGCTGCGGATCACTGTCCCGACACCGCCGTCGCTGATACCTGTGCCGTATTCGGTGATCAGGTTGTTCAAGATCGTTGGACTCGCACGTCCGACGACTTCAATACCTGTGCCAGCACCTGTGCCAACCAAAGTGTTATTCACGATTCGCCCAAACGGAAGTGGTCGTTGTGGGTCCGCATTGGTTTCACCGGCGAATCGAATTCCGGAAGATCCGGCGACCACGTTGTTCGCGATCACGACGCCCGGCACATATCGCTGATCGGCTTGCTGCACCTGTGGGAAGTTGATGGTCGATCCTGGATGCGGATTGCTTCCACCGGATTCCGTTGTTCCCGGCTGGACATTGATACCAACCACGGAAGAATCCGTGATGAAGTTGCTGTGCAACATCAACATGCCTTGCTGGCGGTCACGGTTTCGGTCCGCAGCCAATCCTGTTCCACCCTGCATCAACTGAATGTCGTCGACGAACACGGTTCCACCGTTACCCGTCGAGTTGTCAAACGACCAGTCGAAAACGACGTCGCCCGAACTGAACGGGAATTCGACGGTGCGATAATCACGAATTCCGGTGACGAGTCCGGGGTCACCAAGCGGCAACTCATTCAGGTTGTCCGACAATCGTTGGGGAAGACCATTGATGAAGAACCGCAACCCGGTGTCGGCTGCTGCTTGTGTGCTAAAGCTAAACCGGATCGTACCGGCTTCGCCATCGTTGCCACCCAGTTCGGCGGGCGTCGCCGTGAACGTCGAGAACGGGACGAATGGTGGGAAGGTCACGCCGGACTGAATGCTGAATTCGCCGAGTCGCGGATTGACCGAAGTCACACTCCAGCCGTCAAGTCCGGGATCAATTGAACCAGGTTCAAAGTCGATGGAACTGGTTTCGACCGCATCCAACGTGTGGTCATCGTTTGTATCGAAAACGTTGGAGACGACGTTGGCATCGCTACGGTTTCCACGAACGCTGCTCAAGAAGTCGTCCACGCGGCGGACTTCCAACTGATACGCACCCGTTAGCAGGTTGGGGAAACTCGGTCCATCGGGAGCGTCGAGTTGCGGGTCGTTGGTTCGAGCCGATGCAAACAAGTCACTGATCGTGGTGTCGGTTGGGGCGCCGGTGACCATTTCACCGCGTTCCGCGTAGCCGATGATGAAGTCGTCGACATAGAAACCCTCGAACAGGTTGTCGTTACTTCGAATCGTTCGTCGGAGACCGTTCTGATCTCGCGATGCGAACTCCCCGAAGGTCGCCGCATCGGAGGGAGCGGTCGGAGTCGATTCGCCATCAATCCGCACCAAGGTCGGATCGTTCATCGAACCGGCGGTGCTGAAGTCGACTCGAAGTTGCAAGTTCTCGAGTCCAGCGAATTGGGACAAGTCGACGCGAGCCTGTCGCCACTGTCCCGTGTTATCGAACAATTCTTGGACAATCTGCGACGATTCCGGACGTGGATCCGCACTGTTCAGGCCGGCATCGGAGAGGTGTGAAAGGTAACCGGGCAACTCGCCGAACGGTTGCATAAAGACCGGCGGAACACTGAGCACAGAGTTGTTCGACGCGACCACAATCCAGGAGTTTCCACCATCGGTCGAAATGAAGACTCGTGCACTATCGCGGAATGGATCGTTGCCATCCGTATCCGAACGCGAACCGGGGTGGTTTTCCGTTTCGAGGAAGTAATTGAAATACAGTGTGGGCCTGTCCGCAGGAACTGAATCGGACAGGTCAAACGTCCGCGTGTTCAGCGTTCCGAGTGCACCACCGGGCAAGTTGTAGGTTCCTTGGTTCCCACGGATGTTGGGGTTGCTGCTCAAGTCAGCGTGGAACTCTTGTGTCAAAATACCGAACTGTGCATTCACGCCGTAGCGGTGGTAAACCTCGGCTCCCGCTGTGAAGTCCGTGGACCATGGTTCGAGACCAAACTTGTAGCTAGATCCACCCGCACCTTGGCCGCCTTGGAACTGTCGTCCGTCGAAGTACTCGAATGGTAAACCAGTGCTTCGGGAGCTATCCGACGCTTCATTGATCCCGTGTCCTTCTTCGGTAGCACGTTGAGTCGTCGGGTGCCAAAGGTTGAAGTCGAGCGGGCTGAATGCCAATCCAATCGCATTGGCGCCACTGCCGTTCAAGCTGGAAACGCCCATGATTGCAGAGCCCGCTCCGCCCGGATCTTGGGTGATGTCCGCGAGCGATGCTGCCTCGTTTAGGAAGTTGTCGACTTCCATCAAGTTGACGGTTGCACCCGCGTACTGCCCACCAATCGTGACGGCAACGCCGGTTCCCGGAGGCGCGAGGAAGCCAGCAGCAATGATGTCTGCTGGATTGAAGTTAGGAAGATCGATAAGGGCGTCTCGCACGCTAAGCACGCCATCTTGGACGGTCGTGACGGGAGCACTCACCGTGGTACCGGCAACGGATTCCACCACTTCGGGCGCGTCTGCGTCATTGGTCTGTACGGTGTCGACAACGACCGTCGGAGCGCTGCCACCGGTGAGGTTTGTCGTGGCCGTAAACGATTGGACATCCAAGCCGGCAAATGTACCGCTGAATTCGATGTTGATGACACCATTCGGCAATGCCGCCGTCTCCGTGACGGTCACGTTTCCAACCAACTCGGGAATTCCACCCTCGATTGCATTGCGCACTGCGGTCGCATCGGCGTTCCAGGCGATGGGCAGCGACGTTCCAGAGGCGATGCCGTTTGCAGGATCGACCAAATTCAAGACAAAATCGCCGCCGGTGGGTGCCCCTGTGATCGCAACCGTTTGCTGCTCATTCTGCAACAGATCCTCGGTTCCAATTGTTAGCAATGCGACGTCCGAATCACCGAGGTCACCGGTAAACTCAATCGTCATTCCGCTGACGAGGTCGGTTCCAGACACTGAGACTCCGCGAGCACCGATCGTGGTGAGGGCTCGAAGGGCGTTTTGGATGTCAGCGGCGGATGCATTCCAAGCAATCGCCGCGGTGGTCTCGCCACCGAATTCGAGCGTGAACGAACCACCCACGACGCGGGGATCGATGGTGAGCGTTTGAATTTCGTTCCCAATGAGCAGCGACGAGTCGGACGTCAGGTCTTGGATGTCTTTCGCCGCCAGGTCGTTGATAAATTCGACGGCAATTGGTGTTCCGATCGCCATGCCATTCAGCGGTCCGTTGACGACCGTGACATTCCCATTGCCGATTGCCGGAAGCGCCTCAAGGGCTGCTTCGACTTCCGCGTTCGTGGCATCAAATGCGAGTGGTGCCGTCGTTTGAATCTCGGTGACCGTCGAGCCCGCAAAATGCGCCTGGACCGAGGTCCCGTTGGCTCCGCGAATCACGCCAAAGTTATTGCCGGCGACGCTCGTGACACGAAGGTCTTCCCCACCGACGCGTATGTTGAATGGGGCTACCGTTGGCAGCGGTATACCGTCCGCCACGATGAGCGTGTCGGAGACGACCGAGACCAATCCACCTGATGTGTGGAATTCGGCGGTCGTACCGTTGGCCGCACGAGTCACCGTCAAGTCATTGCCCGCGACCGCGGTCACAACCATCTCTTCATTGCCCAGTCGCACCGTGAACGGAGTCGCTGGCATCGAGGACGCATCTGCCACCGTCAGCGTGGTCATGACTTCGTCAAGATCCGCTGTGGTCGCCGACTGTACCGGGAAAGCGAGTGGTGCCAAGAGCGAAGTCGATTTCACTTCGAACACCGTTGCCGTGTCAGGATGTGCGGCGACGGCGGTGCCGCCGTAACCACGGACCACGTCAAATCGATCGCCCGTGACGACGTTCACCAACATCAATTCGTCTTCCACTTGGATCACGAACGGTGTTGCCGGGAAATCGGTCGAATCCTGAACATCGAACGCGGTCACGGCTGCCGGGATGAACGCGGTCGGACTAGAGACCGCTGCGACGTCATCGACGAACGAGAGGGTGAATGTCCCCCCGGCTCCCGAACCAATCGTGCGAATCGTCTGCGTTTCGTTCAGCGAAACCGTTGAGGCGGCACTGACGGAAATCGGGTCCGTCGTGTTTCGGCCAAGCGGACCGGCATCGGTCGTCAGAGTAAAGAAGCCATCGGTGGTGTCGGACAGCGTCGTCACCACTTGAGCTCCGGCTCCACCCGCAAACGCGGGCACGCCGTTCCCATCGGTATCGAAAGCGACCAACTGGCCTGTTTCCGTTAGCGCGAACAGGACGTTGCGGAACTGTCCTCCTTCGACATTTTGAGGACCGAGCGTCAATCCTTCGAATGCAAGCCCGGGCGAGCCGATCGTGTTGGCTGCGTCAACGAGGTTAACCACCTCGCCGGTATCAGGGTCAATTTCCAAGAATTCCCCAGCATCCGTGACGCCGAAGAGGTTACCCGTTCCGAAGAAATTGCTGAACGAAAGTCCGGTAACACGGCCTTGCAACGGACCGATCGGACCATCGGCACCTGGGATGAGTCCCGTGGCGCCGAATCCAACCGCGGCGGTGCCGTTAGCCCCATCACCCGCTTGGTTCTGGTTTCCGTCGAAGATGACCGCGGTGACCAGTTGTCGTGCATCCGCGTCGTTGTTGATCGCATCGACGATTGCCTGCGCTGATGGCGCACCGTTCATCGTCAGGCCAACATCGATAAAGATGGTGTTGCCGGCAACGCCGGTCACATTGGCATTGGTATTGTTGGGACGATTCACCACGATGTTAAACGCGCCCGCAGCACCCGGGATCTTCGACTTGATGCGGATATTGGTGATGTTGGGTGGCTGGTTTTGAACGGGCTGCAGCGCCGTCCAAGTCTGCGTTTCGTAAACGACTCCGGCAGGCTGGATATCGCCCGCGACACCATAGAGCCCACGACCGCCGACGGCGCGAAGCGACGCATCACCGTCCTCGGTTGCCTTGTAAAGTTTCGACGCGTTGGCGGACTCTCGAGTCGCATAGAACACGTCGTAGTTCGGCGTATTGCCCAAAGTGGCTGGAGCCACGCGACGGAATGCGAGCGCATCGACGTCTTCCGAATTCATGAACTGATCGGCCTGGGTGTTCCGATTAAAGAACTGGTCGACCGCGTTCGGGAAAACTGACGTGTTGGGCGTCGGCGTGATTCCATTGATATTGTCTAGACCGACCTGCGTAGTCGCGCCGGTGTCAGGGTCAATTTCCACGAGAGCGCCAACGACCGCGTCGTTATCGTTCAGACGCTGATAGCCAAACATGCGGCCGTCCGTACGAATTGCAACGTCCTGTAAGTCGTCCACGCCATCGACCAGATTCTCTGGCTGTCGGGTCAGCCAACGACGACTTTCGAAGGGATCGACGGTGTAGAGGAAATCATCGTCGCCGGAGTTGGTGTTGTTTTCTGGCTGGTCGGTTGCGACGAACAGAGCAACGTCCTGCAATGTGAATGGTTCAACATCGACTCCGACCTCCTCGGGACTCGTGATATCAAAGAGACCGTTGGTGTTTTCTGGATTGACTCGGGTCGTGCCTTGTGAGAGGTAGCCCTGGAATCCGATGTGGTCCTCAATGACACGTCGAACCGAGTTAACCGGCTCAAGGCGAGTCAAACCGCCGGTCGCATTGGCTTGGAACGCGCCCAAGAGCGGCGTCGGCACTTGGCGGTCGCTCATCACCGCGACGTAAAAGAACGTCGGGTCGTTGGGGCTGATGCCAGGCGTCAGGTGGATTGGTCCGATGTAGGGGTCTTTCTCACCCAGAGAACCACGGGACAGGTCGTCGATGCTGCCATCTGGAGCATCGGGTTGATCGCTTTCGACATTGGATTCACGACTGACAAAAATCAGGTTTCCATCTTCGTCATAAACCGCAATCGTCGTGTCAGCTCGGTCGGCACGGTCGGCATAGTCGATATCCAATACGACCGCGACCGTACCCGCACTTTCGTTGAGATCGGTTATGACCTGAACACCGGTTTGCGTCAGATCGAATCGGTACCAGTCGACATCGGTCTCGGCAGCGAGTTCACCGGAAATGCCCAGTGCGGCCGCATCTGTCTCGAGGAGGTTTACCAGTGTCTGCGCCCCACCGAAACTGTTGCCGTTCAGCTCGCTGGCTTCACCGATGATTGGGCTGCGTGATGGCAAGCCACGAACATCGATTCCGGTTTGAGCGAATCGGATATCGGAAAAGCGGACCGTCGAACCTGGGAACTCTTGTACCTGCTGCAATCGAACTTGCAGGTGGTACTTTCCTTGGCTGCTTCCTTCCAACGATGCAACGCCACCGCTGTTGGCCAGGCTGCGAACGCGAATGAAATAGGTGCCTTCGACGCCTGCAACACCCGGCAGTGTGTAACGAAGTCCCGCATCACGGAAGTTCTGGGTGTAGTGATCTCCACCAAGCAGCTCGTTGCTGGTCAGCGTGTCTGCGTTCAGGTTGCCCGAATGGTCCGACTGTGATCGAACCGAACGTGCGACGACAGTACCAGCCGCATTGATCACCTCGATGACGGATTCCAGGTTGGTGTCGGTTTGGTCGATATCAATCCAAACTTCTGTCCCGGCCGTCCCTGTGAAGCTGTAGACGTCCACATCGTTCGGATCGGTCGGGCTGATGAAACCTTGGATCTCAAATCCGAGCCGGCTGTTTTCGTCACCCGACTTTTGATTCGGTGCCAGTGTTCCGAGTTGCTGCGAGATCCCCGGAGTAAAGTTGATGTCGGTGCCGAACGTGAGCGGATTCTCCAGCTCGCGGACAATTTCAACGTTACGATCGTTGCTGAACTCGTCCAGCAACAAGCCACGCCATTGCCCAGCAGATCCCGAGGAAGCATTCGTAGAATTATTGGTGTTGAATCCGACCTTCCCATCCGGCGTGTAACCGGCACCAACCGAATCGTCGCTCAGAGAAGTGAGAACGACCGGGTGACCGATGGTTCCGAGGACATGCAGCGTTCCGCCGATGCGGTCTTCAATTTCAACGGGAGTCCCTGTCGCAGTGATGGCACCGGTGCCAGTCGCCTTGACGACAAGGCTTTCGGAGTTGCTGCTCTGCAGCGTCAATCCACTGTAGGCGTGGTGATTGCCAATCAGAATCTCGTCATTGAGCACGTGGACGATGTCGGTGTCATCCCAAACCGCCTTCGTCGTCAGTTCTTCGCCACGGACCCAGATACCGTTGACCAGGTTGTTGTCGAGCTGATTGAGCCGAACGAGCGGGCCATGGTTGTCAGCCAGTCCGGTGTATCGTTCCGCAGGACCAGTCATTCGCCCTCGGTCGCGTTGAACCTCGTGTCG
>JBCBOO010000053.1:0-27876 GCA_039821235.1 Planctomycetota bacterium | reverse complement strand
CGCTGGATTCGAATGTAATACGCCTTGGCTGTTGAGCTTCCTGACGTGTGCGGCGCCGTACGCCCCCGCGATCGGCAGACTGGATGCAGAACCGATGCTACGACGGCGGATCCATCGTGTCTTAGCAATTGCGCGTGCGTACCAGTATGACACCTTGGTATTGGGCGCTTGGGGCTGCGGCGTCTTCGCCAATGATCCGCGACAAACGGCGACGGATTTTCGACGGGCATTGGAAAGTGACTTTGCCGGCGCATTCAATCATATTGTATTCGCGATTGTTGATTGGTCCCTGAACCGGCGTTTTCTTCGCCCGTTCTGCGAAGTGTTTTCAGATTTGGGAGAGAGTGATGGCAGTCATCGTAATTGATGCGGGGCATGGCGGCGATGAAGTCGTCGGCGGATCTTCACCGAACAACGCCACCGGGCCCGCAGGCACACTCGAGAAAGATCTGACGCTTGATTTCGCCAAGCGAGTCGAACGGATGCTCTCGGCCGTGCACGACGTTCGGATGACCCGGCGCACGGACGTGAATGTGGGTATCGCGGCGCGTGCTCATGTCGCGCGAGACGCTTCGGCCGATGTGTTTCTTTCCATCCACATGAACGGGTTTTCCGACCCCAAGGTCCAGGGAACCGAAACGCTGGTTTGGCCCGGAACCAAGCCCAGTGAAAAGTCACATCGATTGGCCGTCCTGATCCAACGAGCAACTGTCGGTGTGACGGGTTACCGTGATCGCGGTCTCAAAGATGAACGAAGGCTGGGCGTCTTGAATCCCAAAAACCATGTTGAAAAGACGGCTCGGTGTCTGGTCGAGATCAGTTTCCTGACGGGCCCGGGAAGGTCGAGCCAAGAGACGGATGAAGAACGTTTAAAAGACGAAGCCTATCGAGACTCGATCGCCGAAGCCATTGCCGAAGCGATCGAGGCCTACCTTTGATCAAGAGATGCCTGGTTAGATGCGTCGGCCCATTCTGCGACGGAACTCCGCGAAATCCCTTGCGTTGATGACTCCATCGTTGTTGAAGTCAAGGTCAGCGATAAAGGCTTCGTCTCCGGTTTGGCTGCGGTAGCTGGAAAGGAAACTCTCGAGGTCATCGCTGCCAACCGCCGCATCGCCATCCAAGTCGCCGTAGAGCTGGAAGAAGGCGTCGGCGCGTTCTTGTCCAAACGCGTATCGGCCGCTCATCGTTTCACCGCCGGCAATGATCCGTGAGGCATCGACCACTAAACGGTACCAACCGTCGGAAAACTCTCCTGGCGTGAATGCGATCCGAACGATTGTACGACCATCCTGATCGGTCGGAGTCACCGAAAATGGAGTGTCAGAATTCGTCGCGATGTTGGTCACCGCAAATGCTTGCTGCAGTCCACTGTGCTGGATCACAGTGTCGAAAGTCACATCCAGATGGCGAACTTGTGAGCGTGAGTTTTCACCCTCATCGAGTTGCAACGACTCGACACGTGGCGTTTGAGGTCCGTCTTGAAAGACCACTCGGACGGTGCCTTCGGCGGCCGCGAGCGAACCAATCGCAAAGTCCGTTCTCCCATCGCCGTCGATGTCACCGGCCGGACTGACGGAAAGCCCGAAGAGCTCCGAGGCCGCGACATCCACTCCGGAGACCGCTGACCCAGCCAGCTCGATCGAATCACTCACGGTCGAATCTGTATCCAGAAGCAACACGTGAGCTTGCCCCGCATTGGAACGACCGTCGGTCGTCTGCGAGTAGGCTCCGACCAATAGGTCGCGTACTCCATCGCCGTTGAGGTCACCGACACTGGCGATGGATTTTCCAAAGCCCGCGTTGTTGGTCAGAGTGGGTTCGCTTGGACCACTTCCATCAATTACCGAAAACGCATGTGCCGTTCCATTTCGCTGCAGTCGTAACAGGTAAACCGCGCCCGTGTTGAATGATGCTCCGTCGTAACCGGGGGCTCCGACAGCGAGATCAGGAATTCCATCGCCATCGATGTCTCCAACGGCAGCGACGGAATCACCGAAGTCTTCGAAGAAGCTCAACTCGGGAACTCCGCCGGTGTTGTTGGCCAACAGAACGGATTCATCGAGCAATTCGTCTTGCGATCCAAAGACGACATACGCCGCGCCCGACAACAGTCCACCGACGTTGGCACGGTACTCCCCGATCGCGAAGTCGACTTGTCCATCACCGTCGACGTCACCGATCGGGCTGAACGAAGAAATGAGCGGAAGGTTCGAAGGCGAATCGATTTCCACCAGCTGATGCGTAATCGAGATCGCCCCGCCGTCATCTCCAAGGGTGACCGTCGAGATCGAAGGCCCCTGCGTTCCGGTCCGCGGGCTGAAGACGTAAAGGTCGACGTTGCCGTCTTGGTCGATATCACCGGCCGATGCGATGAACCCACCGAACTGATTGTTGGTGGTGAACGGGTCAGGCGGCTCGATCAAGTTGGTCTCTCGGACGCTGCCGTCGGGATTCATCAACGCGATCATGACTGCACCGCGGTCGGTTCGGCCATCACCGTCTTCGCCGGGAATTCCGATCGCCAAGTCATCCGTTCCGTCTCCATCCAGATCGCCGACGCTCGCGATGGACTCTCCAAATCGATCTCCGCTGGAAAGGCTCGGGATTCCACTCAGACCGCTTTCGAGTCGCGACGAGGATCGGTGTGATGCGTCGCCGGGAACTCCGATCGTGATTCGGTGGTCTTCGATTTCACCGATTCCGGACGGTCCAATTGGCTCGGTCGCGTTTGAATCTTGACCGAGTCTCAATCGAAGAATCGTCTCACCAGCGGCACCGGCCGGGACGGTCGGGAAGTCCAAGACGACTCGCTGTCGCGTGGGAGCCGGTGAGACGACCACCTGGGCCAATTCGCTGGGATCGAACGAACCATCTTGGTCGTAATCAATCCACCCGGAGAGTATTGCATTCTCTGCCGTCGAGTTGGTGGCATAAAGGGCGATCGAGGGTGTTGCCCCAATCAGCCAGTGTGATTCTTGCAATGGTGAAACGAATGCGTCTTCGTCATTCGCAATCCCATTCGCATTGTCACCCAGTGCGAATCCATCTTCAGATGGACCGGCATCCGGGTCGGCATAGGCCCCGAGATACAAATCACTGCTCAATATATGAGACGGCCCGCCATCGCTCAGCCGGGTCACATAGTCACGGAATTGACTCCCCACGTGAACGTCCGGTGCGTCACCGTAGTCCACACCACCGACGAACGTTCGGAATTCCCATTCGCCTTCGGACAAGCCTTCGAACGGGTCTCCAAACAGGTTCTCCACCGCACCGTCATCCAAGCTCACCGAATATTGAGTGTCCGCTTCGAGTTCACCGGGTAAGTCGATGGTGAGGACACCACCCTGCACGGTGACGGCACTCGATTGAACATCGATTTCCGCCAGCCAATTTTCTGCCTCCGACTCTTTGATACGAATTTGTCCCGAGCCCACTGCGATCGGTTGATCGAACAGCAATGTCAAATCGGATTGTTGGGTGACCATGAAGGCACCATTGGCCGGGAGGGTTGCATCCAGCTCTAATAAAACGCCATTGATGTTCTGGAACCACTTCACCCCATCGGTAATGCCCACCGCGGCAACATCCAAGTCACCGTCACCGTCGAGGTCTTCGGTCGCGATTGACTTGAGTTGGCTGATCGAGCCGAGCGGCCGTTCGGTGAAATTCTGCGAACCGTCGTTTTCATACCATGAGATCGCTTGCGAACTGGCCGACGCACGGAAGACCAAATCAACGTCTCCGTCACCGTCCAAGTCGGCTCCGGCGATGGCATCACTGACGGCCAAGTCTGGCAGCACGTTTCGTGTCCAATTCCCCGCGCCGTCGTTCTCATACCAATGGAATTCCGTAAACCCGCCGCCGACCAAGTCGAGGTCGCCATCGGAATCGAGGTCGATCAAGCTAATCGCCGACGGATTCGAAGTATGAATCGCACGCGTGACAAATCCGGAGGAGGTTTGTTCGATCCAACTGGTCCCGTTCACGTTACTTGCGATGTCCAGGTCACCGTCACGATCAATGTCGCCCGTCACGACCAACTGAACGTTGTTCCCACTGGCGACATCTTCACGCGAGAACGAGTCCGTTCCGTCATTTCGCCACAGGTAGAGCTTGTCGTCAATTGAATCGGCAGCCAATACGTCGAGGTCGCCGTCTTGTTCGATATCAAGAACGCTGATTTCTCGCAGTGAGGTGAAGTTGGTGGCGAAGACCTGTTTCGAGAACGTCTCGTTCCCGAGATTTTCGAGCAAACCCAACTCGCGCGGCGCGTTGCTCGAATAAACCAGGTCAACGTCTCCATCGGAGTCAAAGTCCGTGGCAACCATTTCACGAATGTTCCACTGGTCGAACAAGTCTCGACGCGTGAACGTTCCATTGCCATCGTTTTCCAGCCACTGCGAATCGTTCCCATCGCCATCGGGGTGGGCGAGATCAATATCGCCGTCACCATCCAAGTCGATGGCGGCTACCGAGTCACCGCCGGTGAATGATGGTGTGAGGTCGACTTGCGGATAAAACAAGACCGAAGCTTGATTCGCGGATTCGATCGTGATCGCATGATCTTCGACTTCTCCGTTGCTAACATTGCCGCCGATCGCAAGCCCGCCATCCTCACTCAAACGCAGTCGCACGTAAGTCGGACCCGCACTCGCCCAACCGGGCACATCAAACGTCAAGGTTTGCGTTCCGTTGGTGACCGGTTTGGAAATCAGGATTTGTTCGTTGAGTCCACCCCAAAACACCATCTCGATTGAAGTCAATCCAAGCGTCCACGAAAGCGGTAGTCGTGACGTTATTGATCTCAACTTCGACGGTCGCGTCTTGTTTGCCGACACGGATGACACCGAACTGCACGCCGTCTTCATCATCTGAATCACCTCCATCGTCCGCATCGGCAAGCGTCGAGGGCTGTCCATCGGGCTCACTGTCACGGGCGCTTCCGAAGAACGGGCCGAACAAGGAATGCCGGGCACCACCATCGGCCGACGTCACCGGATAGGGAGCTGGGGCGTCACCGAAATCAAACCCAAATCCGATCTGGAACTCCCATAGTTTCGGCTGATCGATTCCCGCGAAACCGTTGCTGGAATCATCGACCAACGTTCCGCTGTCGAAGAGGACGTAGTACTCGGTACCAAGTTCCCAGGGGACGGCGGGTGCGATTCGAACGGTGCTGTCATCGATGACCACGGACGCATCCGAGATTGGGATGGAGGTAAACAAAGATTGATCGGCGACGCGGCGGATCTCAATGTCTCCGCTTCCTGTGAATACGGTTCGATCAAAGCTGGCCTCGAGCACTGCATCGGGCGCAACATCAACTGTTCCATCCGCGGGGAACACACCGACGATCGAAGGTCCGGTTTCTTCGGTCACGCCGTCGATGGTCAGCAAGTATTCGCCTTCGGAAAACGACTGTGCATAAGCGCGTACGGTGTGTATCCCAAGCTCCGTGATTGTGTGAGCGAGTGGCCCCGAAGCGGCAGCGGCGACCACCTGTCCATTCGGACCGACTAATTCGATAGCTGGGTCGAGTGTGTTTTCGATCAAGCCGGCGCCGCTGTCGGGCACCAATACATCGATCGTGATTGCGTCACCCACTTGTGGCACAAAGGAGATGAAATCGACATCCCCGTTGGTTGACTGACTGAAATCAATCATCTCGACCGCGTCTTCGCTTTCCAACGCGACGACGGCAGACTGAAGCATCGGGCTGAACGAAAGTGAACGCGAGATCCCACCGACGCGAGTGACATCGATGACACGAGTATCACGTCCACCAGCAAGCAGACGAATCAACCGGTCTTGCTGCGGCGGTGCACCCGCCTGTGCCGAAGCAGCCGTGCGGCCAAGCACCAATAACGTATTGCCGTCCAAGTGCATTTGGCCCACGGAGGCAATTTCGTCCGGTAACTCGATCACGTTAACAACATCACGAGACTCCGCGTCGATCACATAGACGGAGTCACCAAGAAAGCCTTCGGAGGCGACGTATACAAACTCACCGGCCGCATCGATGGCCATTGAAATGGGTTGCGGGATTTGATCCAGTGATTCTTGTAAGACGGCCGAAGTGCCATCGAAACCAATCGAAGACACGCCGGCGGAGTGTTGCACGAAAACCGATTCGCCATCCGGTGTAAACGACAAGTCGTACGGCGACGAGAGAACCGTGCTCACGCGGGCCACTTCCTGCCTTGTGGCAATGTCCAGAAAGACGATCGCGGATTCACCGGACACCGAAACGGCGAGTGTTGTTCCTGAAGGAGACACCACGAGGTGACTGTGTTGGGTGTTCCCGCCAAAGGTGTCACCCACGGGGGTGCTGCCGATGACCGCCGACTGACTGCCATTGATCTCAAGAAAATAGACCGAGTCGGGTGCATCGCTCAGTCCCGTCGTCAGCACATATGCCTGGGAGCCGTCGGATGAAAAAGCGACTTCGCGCGGGCTGAAGTCGATGTCCGGGAACGTCCCCAGCACATTGCCGGCGAGCAAGTCGACTAAAACGACATTCGAATTGGCTCCGTCACTACTGGCGAGGATTGCGAGTGAGCCGTCGGGGGCAAGGGCCAATGCATTCGGCCGGACTCCCACGTCGATCGAACGAGTGAGGGTACGTGTCTGCAGATCAATGACGGAGATGTTCTGCGAATCGTAGTTCGCCGTCACCGCGGTCAATCCATCGGAGGTGATTTCCACCTGCACCGGAGAGTCACCTTCGACCGAAGATCCACTTCGTCGTTCTTCAGCAATCGTCAACGTCGTTGTTGTCCATTCGACGAGTTGATAGCGTTCGTTTTCCAATCGATCGGCACGAAAGGCGCTCGCTTCCGTCGGACTCGCGACCACCAAGTCGGGGCGCGTGAATGTGAACGCCGTGTCCACTCGACGTCTGGTGGCAATGTCGATCAAGTCTCCCGCGATCACATACTGGCCATCGAAAGACACATCGAATGAATCGGTGGAACCGGCGGATACGGAGGTTCGATCACCAGTGACCGGATCGATGAACAACAATGAAAAATTGCTGCCCGAAATCAGGGATTGCCCATCAGGTGTCAAACGCATTACGCGCGAAGTGACGCCTGGCCCGTCGACTTGTCGCGTGACAGATGCCGTTGCAACGTCAATCGTGAGAATCGAGCTGCCAAAAACCGAACGAGGGCTTAGCACGTAGGCAGTGGAACTGTCCGGCGTAACAACCATCCGCGGGGTTTCGAAGGGAACTGGGGTCGTTTCTCGCAGCGTACCAGTGGACAGATCAAAGATCTCGACTGCATTGCCCGTCGAAACCGTGCCCGGCCCAAGCAGCGTAGAACCGTCGGGTGTCAGCTCAAACGTTTTGTAATGGAAGATGGTTCGCGGGTTATACGCCAAGGCGAAAGCGGTCTCATTGGAATCCACTCCCAATCCGCTGGATTCGAATCGCAACCGCTCCGAAAAGTCACTCATCGAATAGACGACGTATTCACCCGCAAGAGTCGCCACGACCGCTTGTGCTCCGTCGCTGGTGACTTGCACTTGATAAGGATGTGAGTTGTCGCCGACGGGGAGTTCCGCAAGCACGTTGTAGTTGGACAGGTCGATCACCGTGACCGTGTCACCAACCGTATTGGCCGAGAGTGCATAAAGCCCATTGGAGGTGATCTCGATATCAACGGGTTTTCCACTGACCGGGATTTCGGCAATCACTGTTCCGTCGCCTGAATCGTAGACCAGCACGTTCTCGCTTTCACGATGCGCGATCAGGTAGCGATTGCCATCTGGCGTGTACGCCAGGTCACGCACCATGTCGCCTTCGGGAGCCGTATCGAGCGAGATCGAGGTTTGTGAAATCGAATCAATACCGGGCCCCGTTTCGAATTCGCCACCGATATGACCCACCAAACGCGGCGGTAGCGGAAGCAATTGCGGCTGGTCTTCCGTGTTGGAATCCGTGGTCAGCGAGTCCTGATCCAAGGAAGCTCCGCTCGTGATCGTGAGCGAATACGCCGCAGCGGCTCCGGTGACGCGTGCGAAGACGGTTGTGGTTTGATCGGAAACGAAATCAGCGAGTCGTGTTTGCCCGTTCCCGGCCAGGCCGGTCTGCAGTGTCGATCCATCCGAGGCGTGCAGGGAGAGATCAAAGGGCGTTTCGCCTTGGACTCCGATTCCAGCGACAGTCATCGTGGCGGGAGATCCCGCAGGAAGTTCGAATGCGTACCAGTCCACATCGGCGTCACCGACGATCACGCCGGTGACGGCATTCTGCCGAATGTCACCGCTAACGATCTGCCATCCACCCTCGAGAGTTTCCGCGGCTGCGAGGACATCGTTGGACGATTGGCCGCCCAACTCCGATTCCATTCGGGCGCCAAGATTGAGTGCGAGCTCGTAGGCGCCGGGTCCGCCGACGGGTTCAACGAGTATCGTGTAGTCACCCAAGTTACTCGCTACGAGTGACTGGATTTGAATCGGCACGCCCGCTCCCGAAGACTCATCCACCACTGTCGTACCTTGTGGGTCCAAGACCCTGACTCGTGCACCGGGTGCCGTGCTGGAACTTCCCGCAAGTGGTGCAAGTTGCAAGCTGATGTGTTGTCCGGCTTGCAAGGAAACCATGTAGCCATCGCTGTCATCACTTGCATGCCAGACGCCGGGCAGACTCGTTTGCCAGACTCGGGATCCCAACGGAGCAGGCTTCTCCCAGGGCCTCGGGTAGTCTGCGACGACAAAATCGAGTGGGTAAACGTTCTCAAACGGCTGGTTCGGAAAACCAAGGTCATCCAAGATCGCCCCTTGCACGAGCTGGATCCCGAGTTCGGATTCGCTATCGAGTCCCGAAAGCTGGTATTCCACGGTATCACTGTCGATCAACCGAACGCTTTGGACACGACCTTCGCTCAGTGCCAAGTCATTGATACCCAGTGAGTCGGCCGCAATCGGTTCGCTGAAGTCAAGCCGAATACTGGGGTTGGGCATCGAGAGAACTTGTCCGATCGCGGGCGACGTTCCGGTGACGACCAGGGGCGTTGGATCGAAGAAAAAGCTCGCGACGAGTGGCGTATTGGTATCTCCCGTTCCCGATTCACGAATCGCGTCCTCCGCGATCGCAACCGACTGGCTGCCTTCGGTGGTCGCCGGTGAGGTCGCAAACGTGAACGTTGCCGTCAGAGCATCGGCGAGGCTGACACTGCTGGCCGAGATTCCGTTGACCGTTAAGTCCGTCGGTTGGAGCGACGAGGCATCGACGGGACCGGAAAACTGGATGGAAAATTGAGTCGGAGCAACCGAAACGATCTCACCGGGTTCGGGAGTGACCAGTTGGCCAAAGAAACCCAACTGGACGAGCGTGTTGTGAGCATTTAATCGTCCACCGGTTGCCGTACGTCCAATCAACGGGGCGATGCGATCGGTGCCCGAGAGGATCGCACCTCGCATTTCCTGGTAGGAGGCCGTCGGATTGATGCTGTATCCGAGTGCCGCAACGCCGGCAACATGGGGCGCCGCCATCGATGTTCCGCTCAGGTAACCGTAGTTGTCGTTCGGTGTCGTGCTGAGAATCGATGCTCCGGGTGCGCCCAAGTCGACTCGAGAGACGCCGTAATTAGAAAATGATGCCAACTCGTCCGAGGATGTCGTCGCGGCGACCGAGATGATGTTGTCCAGGTTGTACGACGCCGGATACGCCGGTGACGAGTCGTTGTTCCTGGCATCATTGCCTGCCGCAGCGATAAACAGCATGTCAGCATTTCTGCTTGCCGCGATCGCATCGGAGAGTGCTTGCGAGAATCCTCCCCCGCCCCAGCTGTTGTTCGTCAAGCGAACGTTGACGCCATAGTCGCGCTTCATCGCGGTTGCGTAGTTGACCGACTCGATGGCATCGGAAAGTGTTCCACCGAAGGGCCCCAAGAATCGGATGGCCATGATTTGCGCATCCCACGCCACGCCGGTCACACCCGTTTCGTTGTTGCCCTGGGCGGCGATCGTTCCAGCCACATGCGTCCCGTGACTGTCACCGCGTGGATCGTTGTCGTTGCCGTAGAAGTCCCATCCGTAAAAGTCATCGACGAAACCGTTGCCGTCATCGTCAACACCATCGGCAACACAGTTTCCGTAGCCCGACGGACACTCCACAGGATTGACCCACATGTTGTCGGCCAAGTCTTCGTGGTTGAAGTCGACTCCACTATCGATCACCCCGACAACGACATCGCTTGAGCCCGTCGTCAATTCCCAAGCTTCGGGTGCATCGATATCGGCGTCGAGTTGATTTCCACTTCCCTGGTTATCGAGTCCCCACAACTCGTCGAACCGTGCATCGTTGGGAACGACGGTGGGTTGCAGAACGAAGTTGGGTTCGAACGAGATCACCGAGTCACTGTTGCGAAAAGCGTCCAGCATGGCGTCGCGAATCAACGTGTCACCAAACCGATACACCGCCGTTTGTCGACCCTCTGTCTCCGAAATGACTTCCGCGGGGGCTCGTCGCGAGAGCAAGCGTTGCGCCGGTGTCAGATCGGCTTCGGATGTTGGCGCCGGTGTCTCGGGAGCTGGGTGCAGAGTCTCGAATTGAACCACCCACTCACCACGCGCGATCTCAAAACGATCCCCGGCCCAGAAAATTTCCTCCGTTTCAAACGCCGATTCAGACTCGATCGGCGCCGGTACGTCGAGCGATCCGGCAAGTACCCGTCGGCGTTCCAGCATTTCCGCCACCAGACGTCTGCTAGAGCGACGTTTTTTGGCAGTTCGTCGAGGGTTGCGTGGGTGCGGGAAACGCTGGGGAAACGTCTTTGGCATGGTCTTAGGCGGGGAGGGTGGCCCAGAGGGTAAGATGAAGGGCGATCAGTATAACCGTCACGACCCCCCCTGTTCGATGAGCCGAGGGCGAGTTTCTTTCCGGTGCCCACCGTGGTTCTCGCGCCCCGATTCGCCTGGATCCCGGCCTTCGCCTGGATGCCCCATTCGAATTGACGTAAGCCTGCTCCCCGGTTCCCATTGTGTGTGGTTCCCATGGAACGGCCGGCGGTGTGCAGCTAAATCCGTTGTATTCTTTTGAAACCGAATTCCCATTCTCGCGAACGACCCATGAACAAGTCACAACGACTGCTCACGCGCTTCACGCTAGCCGCCGTTTTGCTAACTACGTTTGGTTGTGGCAAAATCCCATTTCTTTCTTCGGGCGACAACACGACGGCGAAGGACTTGGCGGTGGACGTTTCCGCCGATGACACCACCGTGTCGGAGGCTTCCTATGGGCAGCGGATTGGCGAGTTGCTGGAAAATGTGATGCCAACGCTCGAGGAAACGCGCGAGCTGGTGGATCAACACGCCGAATTGCCCGATGATTCGGCCATCCCGTTCAAGCTGGACAAGCGGTCCAATTCGGCCGCAATCAATGAGTTGCTCGACGAAGCCATCATCGCGCTGAGCGTTTCCGAAGTCAGCGATTACCGCGATCGCATCCGGGACGCCAATCAATCGATCGCCGCTTCGCAAGAAAAGATCGCCGACTACCGCCGGAAGCGACTCGCGGCCGCATACGCCAAAGATCAAAGTAGCATCGACAAGGTCAATCCCTTCGAGCTGTCAAAGGAAGCGATTGATGAGGTGATCAAGGATGAGAAGCAGTCCATCGCCAGCCGGCGAGCAGAGCTAAAGGAACTGAAGGTCACGTTCGCAAAAGAGCTCGAACGAATCGGTGTCGAAGTGGACGAACAGGGCGTCGAGGCGCTGTTGTCTTCCGTTTCAGGAGATGACATCGTCACCATGGCGGTCGTGTTCGACAACATCAAGCAGCTGACCACGCAGCTCCAAACACTCACGGAAGAAAGCGACGAAGCACTCGAGACTTCCAAACGCTACTACGGGATGTATGTCGTCATGGTCCACGTCATGGACCGAATCCAAAAGACGTTCATTCGTGATGTGGAAGAAAAGCACGTTCCAAAGTTACGCGAGTTCATCGCCAAAGCGGACGAGAACATTCGCCAGGCGAAGAAGTTGATCGAAGTCAACGGAGGCGACCCCAAAGTCTTGCGCGGCAACATTCAGTCAAACGAGGTGACTCGTAAGACGGCGACGCTTTACATCAGCTATCTCAAGCAAAACGCGAGTTTGATCGCGAGTGAAAACCGACTGGCGGAAAAGAATCTTGCGACCGCGATCAACACGTACGATACCGTCAAGCTCTCCAGTGACGTGGCGGCACTGATGCGTTCCGGACGACGGGATTTTGAAACGCTGATGCGATTGCAGGTGCCGTCGCTTCGTGAGTTCGGTAACGAAGCGATCCGCAAAGAATTCGAACGGATGACTGGTCGGCTTCGGTCCTCCACGTGAGTTCCAGTGCCGCGATGACGCGTCTTTCACAGCTGCCGCGAAAATCGATCGAGTACGCTCAGGCGAGACTGGCTCGCTTTTTTCGGTCGCTGTTTCCTGACGACGGCAGCCAGCCGTTTTCCGAACTGGATCTACTCAAGCAACACCTGCTGCGTCCGCTCGGACGTCCGGGTGTGATGATCGATGTTGGAGCTCACTTTGGCGAGAGCTTTGACGCGTTCGAACAGAATGGTTGGCTGGTCTACGCGTTCGAGCCCGACCCCAATAACCGTGCGAAGATTCGAACGAACTCCAAGAAGTTGCGGCTTTTCGAGTTCGCCGTGTCCGATCAAAGCGGTCTCGAGCTGGAGTTCTACACCAGTGACGAGTCGACGGGGATTTCGGGATTGATCGCCTTTCATCCCACTCATCAGTCGACCTTTCAAGTCAAAACGATCACCCTGCGCGACGTCGCCGAGCAGGAATCGATCGATGCCGTCGACTTCCTGAAGATCGATACCGAGGGCAACGATCTGCTGGTCCTCAAGGGCTTTCCCTTTGAGCGGTTCAAGCCGCAAGCGATTTTGTGTGAATTCGAAGATGCGAAAACGAGGCATCTCGATTACGACTTCGTTGACCTCGGAAAGTACTTACTCGACCAAGGTTACGACGTCTACCTGTCGGAGTGGGAGCCGATCGTCAAGTACGGCATGCAGCACACGTGGCATTCGATCCGGCCGTTCGAGCCTTCGATGGAGCTGGTAAATGAAAAGGGTTGGGGCAACTTCTTGGCCATTCATCCTTCGCAGACGAAACGATTTCAACGTAGGCTCGAAAAGTACCTTGCCAGACGGCGTTGAACTTGTTTCGGTCACTCCTCCGCGGATGCGTCGTATGGCCTGTACTTGGGCAAGGGTTTGTAGTTGCCCTGCCCTTTTACCCAGCGAAATGTCTCGCCTTCGATGACGAGGTCTTTGCGCGCGTTGAGCTTCGGTTCAGGCGCGGCAAACGTTGCCGGTGCCGATTTTCTCAAGGCGTCGATCTTGAACGCGTGCTTCGGATCCAACGCGAGGTTGTTCCATTCGTGCGGATCATCGCGTAGGTCGTAGAGCTCTTCATTCTTGTCGTCGTAATGGATGTATCTCCAGTCGCGATTGATGATCGCATACTCTCCCGGATTCATGTAGGGAAGAAACACGTCACGGTCCTCCGCCGTGGCGGGAGATCGAAGCGTCTCGGCCAGCGAAGTGCCTTCCAGGTTCTGACGAGGCGTTGGCAAGCCACACATTTCAACGAGCGTCGGATAGATGTCAATCAGGCTTGCCGTCACGTCGGTCTTGGCCCCGACTGTCATGCCAGGACCCGCCCAGATGAAAGGAACGTTCGAAGTCCGCTCCCACAGTGTGTGTTTACCCCATTGGCCTTTTTCACCGAGGTGATAGCCGTGGTCGCTCCACAGCACGACGATCGTGTTGTCGGCGTAGGGACTTTCGTCGAGTGCATCCAAGATTCGTCCCAGCATCGCATCGGCGTAACTGACACACGCCAAGTAACCATGTATGGCTTCATTCCAAGCTCCCATCGCAACCAGTTTCTCGTAGTGAAGTCGCTTGCGATTCTGGCGTTGCTTGCGAACTTTGGTCGGTAGGTCTTGCAGGTCTTCTTCATTGACGATGGGTAACGGGATCTCCGCCACGTCATAAAGGTCAAAGTATTTCTGGGGGCAGTAGTTGGGATAGTGCGGTGAATACAAACCACAGGCAAGAAAGAAAGGGGAGTCGTGCTTTTTCTTGAGCTGCTCGACGGCCCAATTGGCTCGAATCGTATCGGCCATTTCATCTTCTTTTTCGTTTGGGATCCCCGCCCATTCAAGAAAGAGCCCCGCTTTGAATCGCTTGCCTTGGTTGTAGACGCTTGCCGGAAACGGCTGGGGCACGGGCGTTTCACTGCTCCATGAATTCAGCGGCCACCCGTTCTTGCGTTGCGATTCATTGCGCAGAAAGAACTCCGTCCACCCACGCTGGTCGATGGCACCCTCGGGGTGATGAAACAACTTCCCGGCACCGAAAGTGGAGTACCCCGCCTTGGCAAAGCTCATTTGCAAGCCTTCGATCTCGGGGTGATGCACAAAATAGTTGGGTGATGTGTAGCAACCGGTCGTCGATGCGTATTGCCCAGAGAAGATCGCCGCGCGGCTGGGCGCACAGAACACGCCTGCCGTGTGTGCATTGGTGAAGTTGACCCCTCGCAATGCGAGACGATCGATATTGGGCGTGATCGCGTTTGGAACGGACTCGAGGCACCCGATCCAGTCGTTCATGTCGTCGACGGCTAGGAATAACACATTCGGCTTGGGGTCGGCCGCATCGCCCCGCAGACTTACCAAGCATAAACCGGCAAGCAGACACGCGGTTCGAAAGAGGCGGTGGTCAAGCATGGATCGCATCGTTGCAAGGAAATTCATCGGCGTGGTTTGTCGTTTAGCTCGGGAAGTGTCTTACGAACGGACTCAAATGGAGCGAAGGTGTCGCGCCGCTCGGCGCTGCCGTCCGCTTCGAATTCCTGTCCACGATCAGACAGGTAAGCCTCGGAGTTATCGCGAGGCCGTCTGGCTTCGATGCTGGAAAGATATTGGTCCAAATCATGCCAAAGTTGATCGGCGAGTTCCGGGTCGGTCGCGGTCAAGTTGTTGAATTCGCCTGGGTCGCGATCCAGATCGAACAGCAATTTTGGATCAGAGACTTCGATGTCGCTTCGAAGGGTCGCATCCCAGCAATATGCCAACTTGTGATTGCCCTTGACGATCACGGACATCGGCATGGCCGATCGATAATGTGGATAGTGAAAGTAGATCGATCGGCTGAGTAGTGCTTCGGATGGCGTTTCCCCTTTGAGCAGGTTCTTCAGACTCATGCCATCGATCTTCGTCATTCGCGAAGGGTCTCCGCCCGCCCAATCGTAAAACGTGGGAAGTAGGTCGTACGTGACCACATTCGCTGTGCACACCTCGCCCGCCGGAACCCCAGGGCCCTTCACGATCATCGGAACCCGGATGCCGGCTTGCCAGAGAAACCATTTTGCGCCATAGAACGGTTGGACAAAATTGCGGGTATCGAACCGTCGATATCCATTGTCGGACTTGAAGATCACATACGTGTTCTCGCTGAGAGCCCGCTGTTCAATCGCGTCGAGCAAGCGTCCAACACTCCGATCCAGCTCGTAAATCATTCCAAAAAAGACCGCCGGATCGTTTTTGCGTTTGAGCTTTCCAGGATCGGTCTCGCCTTGGTTGTAGGCCACCACATCGGGATGGTTTTGGAAGAGGGCCCGGGATGAGCGTTTGCATTCCCAGGGGGCATGTGCGGCGTAGTGTGAAAGCTGGACGTAGAACGGTTTTCCAGCTTCGTGCTGCTTCGTCATGAAAGCGATTGTCTTGTCGGTGATCTCTTGGATGCGTTTTGCATTGTCCAAGTCCGCTGGAATCGTCTGGTCTTTGGGATCATAGGTCTTTCCCTGGTTGTTGTCCGTGTCGCCATCGGAGTCCACATAACCTTCCGCTGCCGGATCGGGTTCGAGGTGCCATTTTCCGTAGTGGGCGCACTGGTATCCGAACGGCGATAACGCCTCGGGAATCGTGACCATGTTGTTGGGAAATGGCTTGCGCACCCCGCTGGGAATCATCGGGAACTTTCGCAACTCCGGTTTGAGGTTGAATTCGCCAATTCCCTTGCCGCCAAGTTCGACGCTCAACCGATGCCGCGCGGTCGTCATGCCGGTTTGAAGACAAGCTCGTGTTGGGGTGCATTGCGGAGCACCCGAGTATGCGTTGCGAAAGAGCATGCCTTGGTTGGCGAGTTTTTGCAGATTCCAGACGTAGGCATGATCGGGATCGACGGGGTCGCGAAGACTGCGCATGATTTCCTGGGCGGAGTTTTCGAGACTTTCGTCCATGCGCACCGGTGTGTCATACCACGCCATGTCATCCGCCAAGATCATGATGATGTTTGGCGGCAAGTCGCTTTTTCGGATCGGTTCCGCACTGACGGACTTTGTCGTCGCGATAGCGGAGACCGCGACACAGCATAGAAAGATTAGTCGTGTCATCGGTTGGTTCCCTTCTCATACTGCGTCGGCAACTCGTCGACCCAGCGGCGGAGCTTTTTGCGAAGCCGCTCGGTGACATCAGGATGCTTTGCGGCGAGGTTTTCGCTCTCCGCGGAATCGGTCGAGAGATCGTAAAGCTCAGGCTCACCGCGTTGCCTGCGGGGCAGATGGAGTTTCCAGCGACCATCTCGAATCGTCGGTGTGCCGCCGGTCGAACTGGTTCGCCAGAACAGGGGTTTGGCTCTCGCTCGTTCTGCTCCTCGCCAGATATCGGAGATGTCCTCACCATCCAGGCTTTCGGCGGGCGGCGTCACGCCCGCAACGGAGCAGAGTGTGGGTAGCCAATCGATGAACGAACCCACATTCTCGGTGTCGACTCGTCCCGCCTTCACCTGCTCTGGCCAGCGAATAATGAATGGAACTCGAGTTCCACCCTCGTACTGCGAGTGCTTGCCGCCACGAAGTGCTCCCGCATAGCCAAGCATGTTATTGGAGTACTTCCTTGCACCCTTCTTGCTGAGCGACACGGGAGCGGGACCGTGATCGCTCGAGAAGACCACAATCGTGTTGTCGCTGATTCCCAATTCGTCGAGCACGTCCAAGATGCGTCCCACGTTGAGATCGATTTGGTAGACGTCGCCAAGGTACTGTTGCATCGACGCGTTCAGCTCGCCTCCCATTTCTTGGCACTCGTCAAACTTGTGTTGCATCGTTGGCGCAAAGTCCTCTCGATTCACTTCAACGTCGCGGAAATGGTCGGCGAGTTCGCGCGGCGTGTTGACTGGGAAGTGCGTCGCATGCCCCCAAACATTGACGTAAAACGGACCCTCCTGATTCGCTTTGATGAACTCAATGGCAGCGGAGTAGAGGTCATCATCACGTCCGACCGAGCGATCGCGAGACTTACCTCTCACATCGATCGTATCAATTCCATAATTGCCTTCGGATGGGTCGGGACCGATGTGCCACTTGCCAAAATGGCCCGTCTTGTAGCCTCGCTGATTGAGTAGCTCAGTGATGGTAACGTTGTCCCCGAAACCAAAGTCCGCCGCGTACTTTCGAAAACGCGCTGGGAACCGACCGGTCATGAGTCCTGTGCGGCTCGGATTGCAGGTCACGCCGGTCACGTAGAACTGCGTGAACCGTGTGCCCTCCTGTGCGAGTCGATCGATGGAAGGGGTTTTCGCATACGGGTGGCCGTAGCAACCAAGATCGCCGTATCCAAGATCGTCGGCAAAGAGGAAGACCACATTGGGCGGTTTTTCCGCCCGGGCGTTCGGCTGGATCGCAGATATCAGCAACAACCCGAGGAGTGTTGCGATGCTTCGGGTGATGGGTTTCATCGGTTCTCGATTCGTAGGATTTCGTCGGACGCGGTGCGATAAAGATCAGCGACTTCGGATTCGCTGAGGGCCCTGTCAAACAAAGCCAGTTCATCGATGCGTCCATTCCAGAGGTTGTCTCCCGAGGCTGCGGTGCCGAACCATATCGGCGAGAGAACACCAGAAATCAACATGTTGCACGGCGCTGCATTGACGAGTTGGCCCTCTTCGTACAGCCTCAAGGCGTCGCCATCGGCGGTCATCACGAGATGTCGCCACTTTTTGGTCGCAAGCGTCTCCGGACTGTTGACGAATACCCATTTGTCTTCGGAGTCTCGGATGCCCGCGCGCGGGGCCCCGTTTGAGTCGAGCGACAATGAAAAGTTACCGGCCTCGCCCTCTCGGTTGGTTGCGACGATGCCGCCGGTGAACGGTGTTTCGGCATAAACGAAAACCACGAGCGAGAATGATCCGGTATTGAGTTGCGGCGGCGAATTCACTCGTCCGCCTCGTCCGGTGGAATTGGCCAGCACACGCATCGAACCACCGGTGAGCACACCTCGAGCGTGCGGCGGGCGGGCTCCCTCACCGCTTAGCACCTCTCCGGAAAACTCTGGCGGATCCGACGCCAATCCAAGGTCTCGAATTGCCATCCGGTAGTAAGCGATCGGAGACAGTCGCCTGACCGAACGAGCGTAATTTCGTTTGGGCTCTTCGAAGTCACGAATGAATCGATCGTTCGCAATTTGGATGTCGACGGGTTCGGGTGATGAGCCGTTGATGCGCACCGCCTGTGACGCTTTGAGCTCGACGGTTCGGTTGCCCCTTTGATTGTCGGGATGAACCCGTACAAGGCCATCGAACACATGGACCTCGCTCGATCCGCCTTCAACATCAACGGAGAACTCCGTCCCATAGTCGACCACTTCCGCCTCCGGAGTCTCGACGGTGAACCCGATTCCGGATGGTGGTACGTTTGCCGAAAGCCGGCCGCTACGCAGGACCACGCGATCGTCGCCGATCGTATCGAATTGCGCGGGGGCTTCGACAAACACCATCACGTCGTTGCCGAAACGGAGGTGGATCAAGCCTTCCTGAAGACGATACGCGCCTTCGAGAAGCATGCGTTGCGTCCACGGCTTGCCGCCTTTGACGAGGACCGCTTCGATGTCGCTAACGATGGTCGCCGTAGGCAACTTGGAGCCACGGCCGACAAGCCCGACTGCAACCAGCAGGCCCACGGCAGTGGCAAGTACTGTCGCAGCGATGACAAGACGCTTCGTAGTCGAATTCGAATCGACTTGGTCGACGTCCGTTGCGGCAAGGGCGACCGGGCTTGCATCGAATTCCGTTGCCTGGGATTGGATGTCACGCCGTTTGAGGACTTTGCGCAGGTCCGAATGGAGTTCGGCGCGACGGGCGTAGCGTTCCAAGTTCTCGGGATCAAGCAACCACTGCTGGAACGCCGCAATCTCATCCTCGGTTGCGGAGCCGTCCAAGAAGCGATCGATCTGTTCGTCTTCTTCTATCGTCATCATGTGCTCTCCATTGCGATTCGTCGTTCAATGCAACTCAGCAAAGCTGTTCTGACGCGCGAGAGCCGCACGCGCACCGATCCGCCCGTTGAATTTGATTTGGCGGCAACCTCGTCGTTCGTCAGATCGTCGACATAACGAAGGTTGAGCAACTGTCGCGACTTTGTCGGCAGCTCTTCGAGGCAGGTTTCCAATGCTTCGCGACGCTGATTCCGGCCGTCGGCGTGAGAGGCAATCGTATCGGCGAGTTGACCGAGTAACTCGTCCGAGAAGATCAGCTTGTTGCGGCTGGAGGCACGGTACCAATCGATCACGCGTGATCGTGCGATCCAAAGCGCCCAACCAACGAAAGGACGCTCTGGGTCATACTGGTCATAGCGGCGTGCCAGTTCTTGAGCGATCCGCTGAACGATGTCTTCGGCATCGTGAAATCGGGAAACGGAGGCAAAAACGTAGGCCGAAATGGAAGGCTCGGCCTCCATCCAGTGCTGCGCAAACGCTTCCCGTTTTTGATCTTCGTCCATCCAGCCAACTTAGCAACGAGTGTCTTGTCAGCCGTATGCCGAGGGAGACCGGTGTTCGTTAACAGGAAAAACCGGTGAGATGAAATGGAGCCACTGGCGCTAGCCTGGGCTGTCAAAAGGCTGGGTGTGTCTGATTCTGCTCGCGCAGCTTTCCTTCCGTTTCCTATCGTGCTCCGATAGGCCCGGAGGGCCCGGAGGGCCGAAAGCCCTTTGTCGTGGGGCTTGCCCCACGGACTCTTCGCGCCATGGTTTCCCCGTCCCGTCGGCCGGCGGCTTTGCCGCCGGCCGACGGGACGGAAGTGATTCGGGCCGATTCGAAACCGGTGGGCAAGCCCGGGCAAGCCCACCGGCAAGGTGCTGTCGCCCCATTCGGGGCTTATGCATGGAAGAAAATGTTCGCACTCTAATACGGCCACAACCCCAACTTTTTAGCAGTTTAGGCTTGCCCCTTTCGGGGCGAATGAAACGTCGCCGAAGCGTTAGTCCTCGTCTTCGCCCGATTCGATCTCGATCTCAAACAGGGGGATTTCTGCCATTTCGATGGCTTCCTCGAGCGTTTCAAAATCCTGCTCAAGCAGTTCTTCGATTTCGGTCTCCACCGCCTCGAACTGTTCTTTTCCGATTTCGAATTGCTCCATGGAAGCTTGGGTCGGGCCGTGGGTGCCAGAGATCGCACCAAACAGACCTCGGCTGATTCGCTGGTTGATTCCCGGTTTTGTCATCGCCCAACGGGAGTCTTTCAGTTCGTCACCGCTGAGTTGTACGACAAAGGCCTTCATGCGAAGCTCAAGGTCTTGTGCCTGGGCGAGCAACTCGGCAGAACCTTTCGGGTGGTTCTTGATTCGGCTGATCAGCGAGGTGGTCTCTTCCAAACGTTCATTGAGCTTTCGGCTCAGCGATTGCGAGCGGTTGGCAAGCAAACTCATTTCCTTGATCTGCTGCAGCGTCTCCTCACGATCTTGTGGTTCGATTGTTGGCGTGACAATGCTCTCGAGCGTGATCGTCACCTCATTTCCGATCGACGTTGCTTCACCGCCTTCGCTTCGGAAAGCCTGTGCGGTGTACTCGCCCGGCGCGACCAGCGGTCCTCCCCCGAACGAGAGCATTCCCTGGTACCGCATGTTCCAGACAACTTTGTGCATGCCTTTAGCGGTGGAAAGATCGAGCCGGGTGACAACCGTGCCGGCGGAATCGGAGATGTCGAGGTAATGCCGTGGAGCAATCTCGTTTTCTTCGGCACGCAGTTCTTCGAAACTCGGCGTCGGCACATCGCCACCGGCCTTGCGAATCTTGGCCTCCGCTTCCTTTCGTTTCGCTGCTTTCGATTTCCAGCCCTCTTTGACGTGGTAGCGAATCACGGCTCCATAGTCGGGGTTTTCCGCGTTGTAGAGACTGTCGCCCTGGTAGCCCTTGGTTCCACCGAGCTCATTGTCCTGCACGTACCAGAACGCCCGTCGAACGGGAAACAGATGCAAGTCTTCGGCGAGGACTTCCGCGTTTGCATTGCGAAGTAGCGTGTAGTCATCGAGAACGTAGAAGCTGCGTCCGAACGAGGCGGCAACCAAATCGTTCTCGCGCGTTTGGATTTCCAAGTCACGGAATGAGATCGTGGGCAGCCCACCGCCAAGCTTGAACCAGTCTTCGCCGGCGTCGAGCGTGGCAAAGATGCCGAACTCCGTTGCCAAGAAGAACAAGTCTTCGTTCACGTGGTCCTGAACGATCCGCCAGCAGATATGGTTCTCAGGCAAGTTGCCAACCATCATTTCCCAGGTGCGACCGCGGTCGGTGCTCTTGATGACGTAGGGGCTGTAGTCGCCCGTCTTGTGATCGTCGACGCAGGCGTAGACGGTATCGGCATCATGAAGGTCGGCTTTGATGTCGTTGACGAAAAAGAATTCCGGGACATCGAAAATTCGATCGACCCTACGCCAGTTTTCTCCGCCGTCTTCACTGACTTGGATCAAGCCATCGTCGGTACCGACGTACAGCAAACCTTCGACGACGGGAGATTCGGCAATCGAAGTGATGTTGCTGTGTTGGCTCATCGCATACAAGTCGTACGCGCCGTCGATGCTGTGCACACGACCCATGGTCGGTAATTCGTACCGATTTCGGTTTCGCGAAAGATCCGGCGAGACCTTTGTCCAGCTATCGCCGCGGTCATCGCTGCGGTGCAGGAACTGGGACGCAAAGTACAGCCGTTGATTGTCGTGCGGGCTGATCAAAATGGGCGAGTCCCAATTGAAGCGGAACGACTCTTCGTCCGGCCCGGGTTGGGGCTGGATCATCACACTCTCGCCAGTCTGGCGATCAAAGCGTCTCAAAAAGCCCTGCTGCGATTCGGCGTAGATGATGTTCGGGTCTTTGGGATCGATCGCGGTATCATGCCCATCTCCGCCGATCGTGATACGCCAATCGCTGTTGCGAATGCCTTGCGACTTATTGGTGCGTGAGGGACCGTACTGCGAATTGTTGTCTTGAGTCCCCCCGGCGATGTTGTAGAACGGATAGTCGTAGTCGACGGCGACCTTGTAGAACTGCGTCAGCGGCAGGTTGGGGCAGAACAACCACGTTTTGCAGTAGTCGTAGCTGCGGTAGACGCCTCCGTCACAACCCACGAGTAAGAAGTCTTTGTCGGTGGGATGGAATGCGACGGCGTGGTTGTCGACGTGCTTGTAACGGCCTTCGATGTTGACCCACGTTTCGCCGTTGTCTTCGCTGCGCGTGAAGTAATTGTTCGCTTGATAGAGCACGCCGAATCGATGCGGGTCGGCCCACAATTCCTGGTAATAGTGGGGACCCGTTCCGCCGGATACGAAATCGTCCGTCTTCGTCCAACTGGCTCCGTGATTATCACTTCGCCAGAATCCACCCTTCCGTCCGGGAAGCTCGATCGTGGCGTAGACGTAATTGCTTTTCTGGGGTGAGACTTGCAGAGAGATCTTTCCCATGTCGCCGCCCGGGAGACCATTGGTCAATTCGTTCCAGGTTTCGCCGCCATCGGTTGACTTGTAAATGCCAGTCTCGGGACCGCAGTTGATGATGGCCCAGACGTTTCGGTGACGCTGATGCGTTGCCGCGTACATCACGTCCGGGTTGGTCGGATCAAAAACGACGTCGGTGACACCGGTGTAAGACTTCGCGTTGGCGGCTTCCAGTTCTTCACCCGAAAGACTTTCGCCACCCATGCGGCCGGGACCCAACACGAGTTTCCAGGTGGAACCACCATCGGTCGACTTGAACAGTCCGCGCTGACCACCGGGTGACCACAAGGGTCCCTGGGAAGCGGCAAAGACGATGTCACTGTCGTGTGGATCAACAAGCACCTTGCTGATGTGCTCGGACTTCTCGAGGCCCTTGTGCTCCCATGATTTTCCAGAGTCATGACTGACGTAAACTCCGTCGCCGAATCCGATGTGACGTCCACCGTTGTTCTCTCCGGTGCCAAGCCAAACGGTCGAGTGCATGGAAGGGTCAATCGAGACACAACCCATGCTATACGAAGGCTTGTTGTCAAAGATGGGCTGGAACGTGGTGCCGGCGTTGGTCGTCTTCCAAAGTCCGCCGGATGCGACGGCGACGTACCAGGTGTTCGGTTCGACCGGATCGATCGCGACGTCGCCGATTCGGCCCGACATCAGCGCGGGGCCGACGCTTCGAAACTTCAGCGCGCCTGCGAGCAGGCCGGTGTCCACTTTCGCTTTCGTTTCGGCGTCTGACGTTGTGTCGACGTCGGAACTGGATTCGACCTCGGGCTTCGTTTCGCCGTCGTCATTCGTTTTCTCCTGAGCGAGAGCAACCGGAGCCAAAAGGCACAGGGCGAAAAAGCATGGTGCGAATAAGGATGGTGCCAGCAATACGCGGAGCATGGTGGGGTCTCTTGGAGGGGATTCTGCGTCCAGCCAATAGCTTGATTTTGATCGGGGCGCCGAACAACGGGAATTTCCCGGAAATTCGTAAACTCGGGCGGTCGCGAAATGATCGCCAAGTGGGGCGTCACTGCGGCAATCATAGGTTGCCGAGAGCCCCACTGTTGGGAACCGAAGTAGGACAGGCCAGTCTGTTGCCCTTGATTCGACAAGCTGGAAGCCGGCTGGAAGCCTGTCCTACGGTTCAACGTCGCCGTTGACGGATCCCCGATGCTCAGAGGTCGAGTGCGTCCAATGAATCGATCAAATGATCGAGTTCGTCTTTGGGTTGCTGTTGGACATCCTCTTGGCGACGTTTGAGCTGGTCGTCAATGCCGATCGCATCGCGGCCGGCGAGCAACAGTTGTTCGTCGCGTTCACGGGCGGCAGTTTCGATGGCATCGGAGTCGCCTTCGGGTGCGCCGAATAGTTTCGAAAGGTCGATCTTGAACCCTTCATTGCCGCCGACTTCTGCGCCGGCGATTGCCGGTGCCTTGTGTTGGGGAAAGATGATTGCGTTTTCGGGACAAACGCGGCTGCAAGCCGGACATCCCTTTCGGCAGTTGTCGGGCTGTTCCACCAAGATCGTTTCCGCTCCATCGACGCCGTAAACGCCGAAGAGACAAAAGTCGATGCATTCCATGCAGTTGGTGCAACGATTGAAATCGATGACCGGATACCAACGGCGCGACGTTGTTTCGTCAACTTGAACCACATCGCCCTGCACCAGACTGCCGCCAACGATCGGAAGCGACAGCGAGTTTTCTTGCAGGAGATTGCGGAGCTCGCGAAGGAACCGTTCTGGATCCGCGTCGGCCTTTAAATCCAAGCAACGGATTTCGCGATCCGGTCGCGGATGAAGATCGGAAACACGATCGACTGGGTTTTCCGAGCTCGCGTCGGATTCCTTTTCGACGTCGTCTTCTTCACCGCCCATGGGAACCGGAACGAATTGACCGCGGACGCCGTTTCGATCCAAGACCCAGTGCGCCGCCCGGGGGAAGATCCAAGAGAACACGATCAGGTTGCCTTCAATGGCAGCCAGCTTTTCAAGCGACTCGCCGCCTTTGGGCAGGTCGTAGAGGTGCGGGACGACCATGACGTTGATGCCCTCGATTTCCGCAGCCGCCTCGGAGATCGCCTGTTCTAGCGATCGCTTGGCAGGGTTGCGCGACTGTCCACGGGAGACGACCACGGTCCACGTGGCGGATGCAGAATCGGTGGGTGCGACGGTGGGAGAGATCATTGCCAATCCAGAGGGTTTTGCCAGGCGGCTTTCGCATCATCCAGGTTCACGTCGAGCACGGTGGTTTCACCGCGTCGGAAACTCGCTTGCCGGCCATCCTCGATTGTACCCACTTGTGAGACGGAGACTCCCTTTTCACGGAGGATTTGCCGGAAGGGCTCTGCCGACTCCGGAGTGACTTCTACCAAGAATCGCGTGTTCGACTCGCTGAATAGCACGATGTGATCCGCAATGGGGCTTCCGCTCGCGGCGTCGACCACTTTGTCCAGCTCGATTGTCACCCCCAAGCCGCCCGCCATCCCCATTTCCGTCGCCGCAACGGCGAGGCCACCTTCACTGAGATCGTGGCACGACCGAATCAGCCGACTCGCGATGGCTTGGTGCATCGCCTCAAACGTGGCTTTCGCTAGGGGAACGTCCACGGTCGGAACTTGCCCGCCCTTCAAATCCTTGGTCACGCAGTAGTGTGAGCCACCGAGTTCGTCTTTGGTCACGCCGACCAGGAACAGCAGATTACCGGCTCGCTTGGCATCCATGGTGACCGCCAAGGAGACGTCTTCGATTTGTCCCATCGCGCTGATGAGCAAACTGGCTGGGATGGAGATCGTTTGTTTGTCGCCGCTTTCATCGAAGTAGCTGAACTCATTGTTGAGACTGTCTTTGCCACTGATGAAGGGTGTTCCCAAGCCGACCGCGACGTCTTGGCACGCGATCGCGGCACGCACCAGCGAACCGAGAGTCTCGGGGCGATCGGTGTAGCCCCAACAAAAGTTGTCCAGGATGGCCGTCTTTGCGGGGTCCGCGCCCACGGCGACCGCATTCCGCATCGCTTCATCGATCGCCGAAGCCGCCATGTGATAGGTGTCGAAATCACCGTAGTAAGGGTTCATTCCGCACGAGATCACAAGACCACGTGAGGAATCCAAAAGCGGTCTCACCACGGCGGCGTCTCCGGGGCCATCGCACTGGGGTCCGACCAGCGGTTTGACGACGCTACCGCCTTGGACTTCATGATCGTACTGACGAATGACCCAGTGTTTGCTGGCGACGTTCAAGCTGGAAAGAATCTCCAAGAGTGTCTGACGATTCTCGTCTGCCGAGCTCGTTTCGTTCACGGCGAGCGGAGTCGTGGCGGGCGGTTCGTAGACGGCTTCGCGAATCACCGGTGGCCGGCCGTCATGCAGAAACGCCATCGAAACGTTGCCGACGGTTTGGCCGTGGTACATCAGGTGCAGTTCACCGGTTGGTTTGAATTCACCCAAGACCGCGGCTTCGACGCCTTCGCTTTCACACAACTCGCGCAGCTCATCCCAGGACTCGCGCGGGACGGCCAAGACCATGCGCTCCTGAGCTTCCGAGATCCAGATTTCGGTGTAAGACAAACCGTCGTACTTCAGCGGCGCTTTTTCCAGCCACACCTCCGCACCGACATCTTCGCCCATTTCGCCGACGGCACTCGAGAAGCCACCTGCACCACAATCCGTGACCGCGTTGTAGAGGCCTCGATCGCGAGCTTGCAGCAACACGTCCAAGACCATCTTCTCGGTGATCGCGTTTCCGATTTGAACCGCACCGCCGGAGAGCGATTCAGACTCACTGGTCAACTCCGCGGAGCTGAACGTCGCCCCGTGGATGCCATCGCGTCCGGTGCGTCCGCCCAGGGAGACAATCAGGTCGCCGGCATGAACTTGCTTTTCTTCCATCCCGACCGGAATCATGCCGGCGTTACCGGCGTATACCAATGGATTGCCAAGATAACGCGGGTCAAAGTAAACGGCGCCATTGACCGTCGGAATGCCCATTCGATTGCCATAGTCGCGGACACCTGCCACGACGCCCTTCATGACCCGGCGCGGGTGAAGGACGCCGGGTGGTAGTTGATCCGCGGGCGTGTCCGGTGGAGCGAAGCAGAACACATCGGTGTTGCAAACTGGTTTGGCACCCAAGCCCGTGCCCATCGGATCGCGGATGACGCCACCGATGCCCGTGTTCGCACCACCATACGGCTCCAGTGCCGAGGGGTGGTTATGCGTTTCAACTTTGAAACAAGCGTGGTACTGATCGTTAAACGTGACGACACCGGCGTTGTCTTTGAAAACACTCACGCACCAGTCGTCTTCACCGAGCCGTTTGCGAATCGACTGAGTTGCCTCAAAGATGGTCTCTTTGAGCATGTTCTCGTATTGACGCTCATCACCACCGGGCGTCCCATCGGCACCGACACCGCGATAATGAATGCGTCCGGCAAGTGTTTTGTGGCTGCAGTGTTCCGACCAAGTCTGTGCGATCGATTCTAGTTCGATGTCGGTGGGATCTCGGTCAAGTGAAACGAAGTGATCGCGGATCGTCTGCATCTCGACCAGCGTCAGGTACAGCTGCCCGTCGCGCGAGAGGGCTTCCAGTTGTGCGTCATCGAGGCTTCGGATCGGCACGCGCACCAGTTCGAATTGATACTCGGCGCCGACATCCAGTTGTTCCATTTCCAAGGCGCCCGTTACGACTTGCTCGATGGAGTCGTTCGAAAGGGCCCGCCGACAAATGGATTGGAAGGTTTTGTCGTCGACACCGCTGATCCAATACTTCCGCATCGTCCGCACGGCTTCGACATCGAAACCGATATCGCGGGCGGCACTGGCCGTGCTGGCGGCAACCGGATCCATGACGCCCGGCTTGGGCAGGACATTGACCAAGCGAACTTCATCGTTCCCCGACACCTTGGGCGGAGGCTCGCAAAGGGGGGCATCGCCGGCTTGCCCGACCACCGTTCGCTCCGTGACCGAATCGGCGAGAAGCCGCGCGGCGAGTTGCTGGGCCTGCTCGGAATCGAGATCGCCCTGTACCAGAAACCCGCGTGCGAACACCACCGAGACGTCATCGCCCAGACCTAACTCGTGGACCTCTTCGCTCGTCCGAGCTCCCTCG
>JBCBOO010000052.1:0-27880 GCA_039821235.1 Planctomycetota bacterium | reverse complement strand
GCCTTGTCTTCGAAGTTCGAAGACAAGGCGTCCGGCGACTTCAACGATCCCCGCCGCATGTGGCGAGTCCTCATCGTAAGCGATCGCCGAAATGACATAGTTCCCGGCTGCCGCATACTCGTGCTGCACGCTCTCCGGGTTGCCATTCACCCACTGTGGGTCCGAGCCATCGTTCCAATCGATCAGCCACGCATAAATCGTATCTTGCCCTTGATCGACATCGGAGAGATCCAGTTGAAACGACTCGCTCTGGCCAACCGTTGCGGGAGCCGAAATTGTCAAAGTGGGAGCAACATTCTGCACGGTGACCAAGGCGTCCGCGGCTTGAACGCCGGCCGACGTGATGGCATAAAAATAGACGTCCTTTGATTCATCCCCATCTTGGTAGGTGTGCGTGATGGGACCGCTTGGCGAATCAATTGTCTCACGTATCCCGTCTCCCCAATCCACGAACACGGACGAGATCGTTTGCCCCGACGTCAGGCTAAGGGATACCGTGTTTCCTTCATCGACGGACTCGGTGATCGTGTACGAAACTGGTGGCGGTGCACCATCGGCGCAAAACTGGAGGTCTGTGACGGCACCGCTGCCAATAAAATCCACCTCCATCCGGGAGACGCCCGACGCATCAATGGCAACCCGTTGGTAAGAGTTATTGCCGACGTCCGCCGCATGGATGGAATTAATGAGGTCACCATTGGCGTCATAAATCCGAATCACGTTGGCAGTGTCGTCGATATCCAGCAATCCAACCGAATGAACGGTCGTCAACGAATCAAAATCGAAGACCAACGTTCCCCCCCGAGCATTGTCATCCGGATCGGACGCGTCTCCATCTTCACTGATGATCAGAATGCGATCATGCGAGAGTGAGTTTTCACCCTGCTGTCCGCTTTGGCCCCCGGTCCCTTTTCCGGGTCCGCCGAAGTCTTGGTTGGGGCTTCCGAGGTCACTGTCACCGCCGGTGGGTAACGCGGACTCAAACAGCATGGCCGGGCGATTCGGATTTTTCGACGAGATCGTGACGCCCCAGTCGGCATAGAGATCGGCGGCCAAGAGGCCACCGGCGGTTTCATTTCCGTTGGGCGCTCGGTCAAAATCCAAAAACGGATAACAGAAACCGGAGTGCGATGCGGTTACCGTGCCGGAGACGGTGGCCGATGCCGTCAACTCTCCATCGCTAATGGAATAGTCGAAGGTAGTGCTCCCGGTGAATCCGGCGTCGGGCGTGAACCGAAGAACGCCACCGGCAAGCAGCTTGATCACACCGCCGGTTACCGTCACTTCCTGGTCGACCGAGAGGCTAGTTGCATTGACCGAAACGACATCAATGGCGTCCCCGTTGGGATCGGAATCGTTGACCAAGACGGGGACCAGCACGGCGGTGTCTTCCGTCGTGCTGAATGTGTCCGCAAGGGCAACCGGCGGATCGTTTTGCGGCGTCACATCAAAGGCGATCGTGTTGGGTGAGACGCTTGTGTCGACGCCGTTTCGAACCGTGCCGCCGTCATCCTGCACCCGAAACGTAAACTCACCGATACCTTGCCCGGGAGCTAGCGGAGTGAACACCAAGCTGGAAATCGAAGCGATCGGAATCCACTGATCAACGCTGACTGCGCTGGCCTGAAACGTCAGGGTACCTTCGCCGGATGACGGAAGAGTCGTGATCTGCAACGCGGTGAAGTCATCGCCGGGAACATCAATCGGGTCTTCGAACCCGAAGTCGGAGGATGCGAAGGCGTGGGTGTCATCTTCTCCCATCGCAATTGTCTTGTCGGCAGCGACGGGCGGGTCGTTGACAGGCAAGACATCGATGCTGACCGTGACCGTCGCAGACCGTAGGCCTTCATCATCCGATGTGAAGTAGGTGAATTCGACACTGCCGTGGTAATTTGCATCCGGCCAGTAGGTGAAACCACCATCGTCATCGAGTTCCAGTCTTCCGTGATCTGGGTTGGACTGAATCGTCGCAATGATTGGATCCCCATCGGGATCGGAGTCGTTTTCTAGGACGCCGAGTGCCGGTGTGACCACCAGGGTGAGGTCTTCGTCGGTCTGGTACGCATCCGGAACCGCAACGGGCGCAACGTTAGTGGAAGCGATATTAAAGTCGATCGTGTTGGGCGAGCCATCCAAGTCGACACCACTGCGATCCGTCCCACCGTCGTCGCGGACTTGAAAAGTAAACGATCCGAGCGACGTCCCCGTCACGTTGTTGGCTGGTTCAAACACCAAATTGGGAATGGAAACCGTCGCAATTTCATCGGCTGCCACCACCGCGACACCGCCGAGTTTTAGTGTTCCTTCGGAAGCGTTTGGCAGCGTAGTAATGACGACGGACTGCAGTGCATCGGCGGGATTGTCGACAGGGTCAATGAATCCAAAGTCGCTTGCGACAAAGGAATAGCTTGTGTTTTCATCAATCGGGATCGTTTGGTCCGCGCCTGCCGGCGGATCATTGACGGACAAAACAGTAATCGTGGCCGTCGCGAGTTCTGATTGCAGTGATCCATCATCTGCTCGATAGGTGAAAAAGTCGGTTCCGTAGAAGTTCGCATTCGGTGTGTATGTGAAATTACCTTCAAGCTGGGGACTAAGTGCTCCGTGTTGCGTGGAATCTACAACCGAGACGGTGAGTACGTCGCCATCAAGATCGGTGTCGTTATCCAATACCCCACTGGCCGCGTCCACAACCAACTGCAAGTCTTCGTTGGTCACATAAGAGTCATTGACGGCGGTCGGCGGATCGTTCACCGCAGCGACATCGAACTGGATGGTGTTAGGCGTTGGGTCAAGATCGACTCCGCCGTACTCGACGCCTCCATCATCACGGACCTGGAACGTAAACGGTGCGAGCGCCGTCCCGTTGAGATCTTGGACGGGTACGAACCGCAACTGGTCGATGAGGGAGACGTTGACTTCGTCTCCTGCCTGAACGTCGACGCCGTTCAAACGCAATACACCCGCTGCGGAATCGGGCAACGTCGAAATCACAACGGATCGAAAATCATCGGGCGGTGAATCGACGGGGTCGGAAAACCCGAAATCACTTTCGGTGAACTGGTATTGAATATCTTCGCCGATGGAGATCGTCTTGTCCTGACCCTCGGGCGGATCATTGACTCCCGTAACGCGAATCGTGACTTGGGCAGTCGTCGAACTTGCATTTTGGGCATCGAGCAACACGTAGCTGATCGTGGTCGTCTCGTCGGACTCACTTGTGAGGTGATCAAAGTCGCCCGCCGGATCAAATGAAAGCAGCCCCGTGGCCTGAATGGTGAAGAGCCCACCGCTGCTTCCGACGACCGGCGCACCAACTTGAGAGTCGAGACCGCCGACTGTTGAGACGAAAAAGGAATCGTCGTCGTAGTCCGGTTGATCCGGATTGGGGAAGTAGAGATTTTCGTCGACGAGCGAGGCATTTGCCGTGGTGAAAAACGTGTCATCATTCGCCACAGGGGCGGGGTTATTGACGCTCCACTGGAATATCTCCGTCACGGTCCCGCCCAGCCCATCGATCGCCGTTACCGAAACTGCGTAAGGCGAGTCCGCAGACGCATCGGCGGAATAGGTTCCTTCGAAACGATCATTCACGGCGTCATAAGTGAGCCCCCGTGGCATCCCTGTCACTTCCGAGATGGAGATAGCGTCTGCATCGGGATCGGAAAAGAATGCGATCAGCCCAGCCGATGCCTCGGATGTCAGTGCCGCACCGTCCAGTCCCGATCGGTTGGGCACCTGACCTGTAGGCGGATCGTTCACAGGAACAATCGTGCCCGTGACATTCGCCGTCGCCTGTAACGAACCGTCTGAAACCGTGTACTGAAAACCAATTGAGCCGTTATAGTTTTCTGCTGGAGTGACCGTAAGCGTTCCGTCGGATTCCAGTTGGATCGTTGCGTTGGCGACGGCGACGGTTTCTCCGGTTTCGATGGGAGTTTGCCCGATGGCGACCACGCTCAATTCATCCCCGTTGGGATCGGAGTCGTTATTCAGGACAGCGACACTAACGGGCGTGTCTTCGTTGCTGTTTCCAAAGTTGTCATCGACGGCAACCGGCGGCAGGTTTTCCTTTTGAACATGGATCCGGACGGTCGCGGGTGTCGGACTGCTGAAGAGCCCGTTGCTGGCGTAATAGGTGAACTCGACAAACTCGTCGTCCGATGGATCGTCGGGGGTCCCGTTGTTCCCGACATTGAAGTAGCCGTTGGCTGGCGTGAAGAGGATTCCGCCATCTTCGTAAACCGTGACCGTTCCTTGGTTCGCCGGCGGATGGACGATCGAATCGAGCGCGACCGCAAGGGGACGCTCGGCGGAATCGTCGCCATCGAAATCGTTGACCAACAGACCGTTGTCACTGGCAACCAACAACGATTGGTTTTGAACGGTTTGGTAATTGTCATCGTTCGCGACCGGGATCGGTCGTTCATTCGTGATTCGAAACCAGGACCCCCTGTCGCCGTCGTTGTTGACCAGTCGCATCGCGAGCGTCACTTCCTGCCCCGGAAGGACGTTCGAAATATCAAGATCGACGAACCCGGAAATGTAGTTCGGATCACTTTCATCGTCGGTACGCGTCAGCGTGACGAATTCATTTTCGAGAACGGCCTCTGGAACGTTCACGGCAAGCTCTTTTCGCCGCGTCTGATTCTCGAGTAACCGGGTTTCCGCCTCTTCGGTGATATTGAAATACGAATCGCGTTCGGCAACGTAGGTCGGAACAACGCTGTAGCCTTCCGCGTCGAGCAGTGCGACTTCGAAGGCGTCGTTAATTTGGCCTTGTGAGTTGGCGTCAAACCCGGCTTCGAATCCGAAAATCAACCAGGAAGGATTGTCGGGAATCACGATGGTTCGAGAGACGGTCGTCAGCAGCGAGTCGCCTTCGTTCACCGCATCGATATTGCGTCCGCCGTAAACCACTTCGCGATAGCCGCCTTTGCCGCCATCGGTTCCGCCAAATTCCTCCAATACAAATTCATCGCGGTCATCGGTGACGGTAATGGAACCGGCAAAGCCCGGTCCGCCTGGATCCAGAATGACACCGTTGACCAAGCCATCGTCGTCACCCCGACCTCCGTCTTGCAGGTAGAGCGTGTAACCAAAGTCCGTTTTGACGGCCCCCGTTGTCCCATCGAAGATGAATTCTGAGAGCCTGCCGGTTGCGATGTTTTCTTTGAACCAACCTTCCGTCGGCTGACTCGGATCCAAATAGACATCCACGCTTTGGACACTTCCGAAGGGAACGTCATTCAATTCAAACTCAAACAGTCCCATCGGAAGTCGATTAAACGATCTTGTCACCTGAGGTTCTGCGCTGCCGACGTTGGTCAGTGTGAAGCCGTTTCCATCCAGAGTGATCGGTTCCCCAAGAATCGAATCCGGCAGCGTGGTCACGCTGGGCTGTTCCGCATCCAGAATGCCATCCCCGTTGCCGTCGGGAACAAGCAACTCCAATTCCTCCGAGACATTGTCATTGTCATCATCGGTGCTTTCGACCACCAAGTGCGTCGTCGATACATCTCCCACCAAGCCGTCACCCGTGTGGCGGTGCAACGTGACCTCATCACCATCGTCCAGGGTTCCGGTTCCGACCAAGGTCGCATCCCCGGCAACCTGATCGACATCGAGAGTGCCAAGGAAAGTCTCGACACCGTTGCGGACAGCAATCGCATCAATGATCTGGTCATCGGTGTACTGAGCACCAATCGTGGCAACAACGATAAACGCCCCGTCACCGGTCTCGTTGGTCGTAGCGGCGGTGGTAACGGTCAACGAATCCGAAGTGCGAGTCGCGGCAAGAATATCGCTGGTCTCGGGCCGAAGAATCTCCTCTTCGGGTTCCGGCGATGGCGGCTCGGGACCTTGCCCAGGTCCACCCGGACCTCCGCCCCCAGGGCCCGGTGGAAATTCGCCTTCGGCTGCCGATTGCGTGGCCGGTGTCTCGCTGTCTGCACCGCCGCCTCCCGAGGATCCTCCACTCTGAACTGTCGGTAAGGCAGAGCCTTCGCTCCCGGCACGATCGGTGGGTAGCGTGAAAAACGAACCACTGCCAAAGGAACCCACTTGCGCGTTCCCGGGGCCAAATTGAACCGAACCGGTGGCGTTAGCAATTGAGTCATTCGAACGAGTCGAAGATTCCGTCGGGCCTGGGAGCGTGTCGTCCAGCCCGAGCCCAAGATCCGATTGCGTTACTGAATCGAGCAAGCGATTGGCGGCTGGAAACAAACGCTGGTGTTGAAACAGGCTCGTCAGCCGATCGTGCAACAACCGCCGAGCTTCATCATCTCTGGCGTCACGGCTGGCTTGAGAACCGGCTTTCCAATCATCGAGTCGTTCTGCAGCGTCTGTCCTGAACGGTTCATCGCCTCGAAGATGCGTCAACCGCTGATAGAGCTCTCTTCGCGCTCGGATTCCATCAGCCGATCGAAGCAACTGAGAGTTCGCGTCATTGGAGTCACCTTCGGGCTCGCCGAGCAGTCCAAGTAGTCCAGATTCAAGAAGGCCACCGGGGTGATCACGACGCTCCAGTTGCTGAAGAAAATGCTTGCGTTTTTTGCGAAGCTGGATCGTTCGTCGCCGATCGTGTTGATTAGAAACTCGTGCCTTCCGACTAAACCTGGAAAACCTTGACATCGTGCCCTCGTATCAAGACCCGCGAAGAAGTGTGCTCTGAACGAGGCTGCGCTTGCATTGAAATCAACCATCGCAACTGATTCATTCAGCTCATGCGTTCTAGGGGTCGCAAAACCACCAGTCAATCAACCAAACAAACGTTCATGTCAGAACGAAGGCGTGGGAAATTTTCGTAAATAGTCTCGCAAGTGCATGCTGATGAGCGACTTTCGAGCGAATCGGGGCGAAGCTACTCGACACGCCCTTCACCGAACCTTCACACAACGAAGATGCTGAGACGTGTCTCACCGTGCCCTACGAACACAGCGGCTCAACAGACTCATTGATTTGCCGAACAGACTCTCGAAGCTGCCCTCACAGCGGTCTCGATGGACATGTGGCAAGCTTTCATGACGAGTTCGACTGATACCGTCCCGCAAGCAGAGATCGTGCACGACAAATTTCACATCAACAAGCATCTCAAGGACGAAGTCGATAAGTTGCGTCGGCAGGAGAACAAACGACTGCGAGGCGAAGGTGATGATCGGCCCAAAGGCAAACGCCAGCTATGGCTCTACAACAAAGAGAATCTTGATACCGAGCGTTATCAAGGAGAACTTTCGGCACTTTTGCACCTATGTGTACGCGTTTTCCGCGGAGTTTTTTTCGACCGTTGGTACCGCTCGGCCATCCGCAGTCGCTTAGAACCGATCAAGAAGGTGGCTCGGAAGCTGAAGGAGCATCTCGACGGAATACTGAGTTACTTTCGCCATGGGATTACCAATGCGATCACAGAAGGATTCATTAGTCGCATCCAATCGATCAAGTCAGCGGCACGTGGCTTCAGAAACTTCGTAAACTGTCGGCTCGCCGGTAGGTCAAGCGATTCAGCCGAGATAGTCGTTGCTATTCCAGCAAAAGCAGTTCTTCGATGATGTCTACATCGGACCCAAGCGTCAGATCGTTTGAATAGACCAGGTCAATGAGGCCTTCGCTGAGCCCTGAGTTCGTTCTTGCGAAGAATACTCGGGCTTTCGAATCGAGAGCGCCTCTGTACGAACCTGCTTCATTCTCGAAAAAGAGATCTACCGCGAGCCAACGAGCTTGCGGTGACAGCGGTACAGAGAGTGGAGAAGTTGTTTTCACACTAGTGCTTCATCCAAATTTGACTTTAGGGTAGAGGTGTCGTAGTTTTTGCCTCGCTTGTTGGACCGTGAACTGCCAGTCGACGCCACGTTGCTTTTCATTCGTTTGCGTGGTCCAGGCTGACACTTGCTTTGCTATCAGTTCGATCTTACCAAAGCGTTGGCCGTGCATCGCTTGACGTGTCATGGAGCTAAGCTCATTCTCGGCGATGTTGAGCCAACTGCCATGCTTGGGCGTGTACTGCAGATCGAGACGATCCAGGAGCGAACGAGCTTTTTCGGCATCAAAAGCCTCGTAGAACGATCCGGTAACGTGGGTATTGAGATTGTCACACACCAGGGTCACCTTCTGAGCATCTGCGTATCGACCGCTGAGCAGACGCTCAACTTCGATCGCCCAATCGATCTTCGTTCGCCTTGGTCTGACTGAAACGTCACGCCAGGCTGCCAGGGCTTCGCAAAACATAAAGACGCTAACCGTCCCGGCTCGCTTGTATTCATAGTCGACACGACGAGCATGATTCTTCGTTGCAGCGATCGGAATGTTCACCTCCTCGAGTAACTGCACCGGCTGTTCATCCATACAAACCACCGGAAATCGTTCGTCGTAGGGTCTTTTGTAGATCCCCAGCACATTTTCCATATTGGCAGCGAACTGCGCATTTTGCTTCGGCGGAATCACCCAGTACTGGATCTTGCGCTGAGTCATTCCATTTTTTTTAGTGTCGTGCGAAGCGTCTCTCGGGAGACGCTATCAACGATCGAAAGAGCAATGACTCGATCTTGTAAAAGATCCAACGTCCAGTTCGCATAGCCTTCAGGTGGATCACTCAACCGAAGTGCGATCACCTCGGCTTCAGCTTCCCCATCGAACTTTCGCTCACGCGGAGGCCGCTCACGTTGTTTACCGACAACTGCAACGTCAAACCCTTGTTCACAAAACCGTTGTCGTACATTTTCAACTGTCTTGGTTGTACAGCCAAAGGCATCAGCGATTTGTTTGTCGGTCCAGCCATCGGCACGCTGATCGGCTTTGAGCAACACCTGCGCTCGCTTGACCTTCCTGGGAGATCCATCGAGTTGATCAACAATTTTCTGCGCGGTCTCACGTTGACGCTTGGTGAGCTTAACGACATGCTTCTTTTCCATAAGTTCCCTCCGTGGGTAGCTACAGCTTCGACGATAGCTCAGCCCAGGGGAACCCTAAAGTCAAATTTGGATGAAGCACTAGTGCTTCATCTCAATTTAATTTTAGAGTCGCAAAGATAGTTGCTCGGCTCTCCGAGCCGAGATCTCACGGCTCGGAGAGACGTGCTTAAATCAGTCCGGTTTGGGCCAGACTCCACTCGGGAATTTCTTTCGACGTGCAGCGACGAATTGCTTCCGTTGCTGAAGGAATTCGTCCGCAAGAGCCGGCATCTCGACTTTCCTGAGCTTTTCCACCAGTTCCGTACACCATTGGTTGCTGTCTGGATTAACCGCTAGCGCGGCGACCCAGTGGGCTCGGACGGTTTCGACATTTCCGGCGGCAATGCCGGCCTCCATTCCAATTTGATGGAGCTTCGAACGGGCGTCGAGAAGCTCGGTTTTTCGACCAAAACGCCCCGCGTCCGACAGCAGTGCCAGAATCCATTGACGGGCGTACTGGTAACGCTTCGCAGAGTCCGGTTCATACGACGTCAGTTTTTCTAAGGCTTCCGCGGCATGCTTCGAATTTGGCAGAGAGCACCGCACGACCTCGCGGCACACAGCGAGTGCCGCGTCCGTTTGCTCCATCCGCAGCAGCAGATCAGCGATCGCTAGACGCACCCGCGGCTCGTGGGTGAGTGCATTTGTCGTTAGCGATTGAGGCGAATCGTCCGTCTTGGCCAGCCAGCAGTCATGGAGCCAACGCAGATCCAGCTCGTGAGGATTGGTCGCTGCCGCACGCGTGATCCAGGCAACGCGTTGCTGCATCATTGGGTCGGATGTGATCGCGGTACGAAACAGGTCCGCGGACGTGACTGTCCGTTGGAGTTCACCTTTGACGGCTTCATCGAGTTCCTCGAGAAGCGACCCATCCGGCCACTCAGAGAGAAACTGAACCAGGGTCGAGGAATTGGAACGACGAAAAGCGGAGTGTTGCGTGTTCGCGATGACGAACCGGAGGAAGAGCGGATTGGACTTCCCGGAAAGTGCGCTTCGAATACTCTGTTTGTGTTCCTCGGGGTTGGTCATGGGGTCCGCTGTCTTGCAAACGCGGAAGAGGTCTCTGGCAAGTCGAGTGTGCCGCCCCTGGTCAACCAAGTCATCATCTGCCCTTTGAAAGGCCTCTCTCCAACTTGGAGTTTTCGCCAATTGATTGCGTAGCGAGTCGGACCAAGCGGTTGGTGCATCGTCTCGCGCGGCAAGACTTTGTTGAATCAGTAGATTGGCTGCCAGGACGTTGCGAAGTGAATTTGCACGCGAAACGAGTCGTTTGTTTTGACTTGCTTGTTCTTCAGACACTGTTTTCGAAGAGTCCGTTGGTAGGTCGGAATGCGCGTCAACAAAGTTCGCAATCGCCAACATCAATTCATCAGCCTGTTCATGCCAGCCGATTTTCCGGAGTGTCTTGGCGACGTCCAAGTGAAACACCATCGCATAGTTTCGACGCATGCTGGTGATCGGCTTCTCGCTGGAGGCACCGTCGTAGTAATCCGCCGGTGACTTTTTTCCCCAGGCGATTCGGTTCAGTGCGGGCTCGTAGAATCCGCGAGCCTCGATCAGGTGAAATGCGCGCCAGGGGCTCTGCTTCAGCCTCGCGATTGCCTGCGGAACACGACGAAGCAAAATCAAGTGATCCGAAGCCGCATGTTCCACTTTGACGGACGCTTCATGCGCGTCTGCAATGGCGTCGACTAGGCTGGCGGCCTTCGTCCAGTCGGCGACTTGGTTGGCGTACAAAGCCAACAAGCCAACTCGCGAGACATGGTCGAGTTGAATGCGCGGATCATCAGACGCGGGTTCGGTACGCTGGGACTCAAGCGGCCAAAGTTCTTGCGCCGTTTCGTAGGCTTGTTTCCAATGCCCTGCTTCCACGTGGAGATTGACCTGCCACTCCAAGTGCCGATGACGTTTCGCGACCGCCAATGCGGAGTTTTGGTCTCCCGCGGCGCGACACGACATGATCCACAAATCGATTTCGGGCGGTGTCAGTTCGCGTGAGTCCGCTGCTGCTTCGAGGCGTTCGATTTCTTGATTCAGTCGATTCGTCGATGTGAGCAATCCGATCAATCGTTCACGCCGATCGGGAGAGTCGATTTGCCCGCGCAACGTTGAGACTGCAGATTCGACTCGTCCACCCGCGAGATCCAGGTAGACCGGTTCGCGCAGGTCAACCGTTGGGCCGCGCTGTAGATGACGCTGAGAGCTCGGTCGTATAGGGTGAACGCTCCGTAGCTCCTCGATCAAACCTGCACGTGCGTAGGCATCCAAGAAGCGTGCTCGGGTTAGCTCATTGATCCAAGCCGACTCTTTTCCAGCATCCGTGCTCATAAAGGCCAAGGTTTCGCGGAGTGCCTCCGGTGATTCGAATACGAATTCGCATTCCGGATGATCAAACACCTTGTGAACGGAACCGAAGTATTTTTGCCGGCTGCGTGGGCGTGCCACTGCCGATTGAACCCATTCGCGTCGTTTGACCAGAGCAGCAAGCGCGTCTGGACGCGACCAAAGCTGAAACCAGTACTGCTCAGGAATCTCGGCTTCGCTGACAACAGCCAGTAACTGTTCCAATCCACGTGACTCAATCCATGGACCAAGCAGGCTGTGTGACAGCACGGCGGTGGGATGGGTTCGGTCGACTTCAAAATAGCGGTCGACTCGATCCAGAATTTGCTCTCTTAAAATCGGGTTGGCGGCTTTGTAAACGATGGGGTGAAAGTAAAACCCATCGTTGTTGAGGTTTTCGGCCCATTCAAACAACTGCGGTTCACGCCCCAGTGCGAACAGGCGCTTCGCCGCAATCTCGGAGCGAAGGACCATGACAACGACCTTCGATTTCACTCGGCCGTTTGGTTCACGGCGCCGCGACGCCTCGCGACAAACAGAGTCAAAAACTTGCAAGAACGAATCGTCACGAAGCAGTTTGGCAGGAGCGCCGGTCAGTAAAATCGACTGCAATCGTTCAATGGTGGGTGCTTTTTCGGCGTCCACGCAGAACGCAAGGATTGGATCGAACAGACGGAACTGTTCCATTGCCCTTGCGATCGTGGGATTCGAAATGAGTTGTGAAACGACTTCGATTCGTCTTGCTTGCGAAGAAATCGATGCAATCCTCTCAAGCAGATTTTCGAGTCTCTGTTTTGATCGATAACGAATTCCGAATGCCCCAGATGCAAAGATCTGCATGGTCTGATCGGCGAGTTCATCTTCGGTTGCCTCCAACGCCATTTCGATCAAGAACCCGAACTCGCCGGATTCAATCAGCCCTCTCCCCAGTTCGCCGTGCAACCGCGGGAAAAGGTGATTCCTGGGATCTTCTTTCCAGGCGTCGATGGCGTCTCTCAGTAATTCCGCGACATCGGGCCATCGTTCCGCCTCTTCGATTGCTTTGGCAATCGCCGGCACCTCGATCAATCCGAGTGGTTGTGTACGCACTGGGGTATCAACGCGCTGCTTAGAAAACTGCAGAATCGGATCGATGCCGAACCGCTTCAGCCATTCCGTTCCGCGCTCTTGATGAAAGAAGCCGACGAGCCAGGCTTCCGAAAGCGTTCCCAGAAGTTGATCAGCCATCTGCAGGAGTTCGCTGTCATCGCCCGTTGCCGCTAACGCTTGCATGAAACGTTGTGATTGGCTCAGTTTCTGAAACGTCTGCCGCGTCCAACGCTGTGTCTTCGTATCGTGATCAAGAAGTCCTTCCCAGACTTCGGTCACAAACCCATTCTCCGACCACGGAGTGGCCGTTGCGTTTTCAAATGCAAGGATCCAATGGTAACGTTGCTCGGCATCGGATGAAAAATAGTTCTCGCGAATTTCAGCGAATCGACCGTCCTTGATCCGTTGTTCGATGACCGGAGGTTGTCTCAGGAAAAGAGTGAGTGACTTAGAACGCGCGTCCGTCGCCTCAATGCGACCGATGGCTCGCTCCAAACGTGCCCCCTCGCCCTGGCTGAACAGGTATTCGATCGCATCGGGTGAGTGAAGGATCGCTTGCAAAAATGCTGCTCGCGTTTCCGAGTCAACCGAATCATCGCTGTATCGCCGCAGTTCGTTTTCACGCCCGCAGGCAATCATCGCGTCCACGGTGCCTTCAAACCCGATGACCGACGCCCATAACACGGACTGTTTCTTTCGTTCCTTGATGGAGTCGATCAAGTCTCCGACCGATTGAAACCAAGCAGTCGGTTGAGTTCGACGTTCAGCTTCTTCCGCGAGGTTTGCCGGTGGCAAGCCGACCCAAAGGCGACGTGAGGCAACCATGCCTGTCAAAAGATTGAACCGTTGCTCCGCCGAGCGAGACGCTTTGATTCGTTCAATGAATCGAAGCCGAACTTGCGGAAGCTGATCTGAATCGAGTTGTTCCAGCAGTGATACGATTGACGGCATCACCGGTTGCTTGCGATCGGAACTCAGCCGATCAAGCACTCGAAAGAAGGGCGTCGCGTCGTCCGCCAGTAACGCCTTCGCAATGGGAGGTGATTGTCGAATCAACTTGCAAACGCTAGCAAGTTCTGCCGGCGGTAGTGACTCCAGCCGAGTCAGGAGCGATGTGAACACAGGTTCGGTGGGCAATAGCCATGCCACATCGGAACGAAGCAAGAAATGCCAATCCGCTTGCCTCCAAGACGTTCGATCGAGAAGCAGGCGAGCGAGAAACCGTTTTGCGAACTCACGATCTTGCACCGACTTGGTTTGCAAGTCTTTCACACGGAGCATGGCCCAATCAGAAAAAGTCTGTTTGTCGGGATGCTCATCGAACTGCCGCGCCAACTCCACGCTCGCGGTCACCAGTTGCCCACGCTCACCGATGCGTGCGCTCTGGTGAACAAGACTGAGTACGCGAAGACGGCTGGCCTGATCGGCTTTGGAAACGGCCGTCATCCAATCCGAGAGCGAGGGTGAAATGACGAGCTCATCCACCGACTCGACTGCAATCGCACTGGCCAGTACATCGGCGGGACTGTTCGCCGCGTCGAGAAGCGTCGTGAGAGTTCCTGAGCGAAGAATCTCATTCATGACCTCATGATTGTTCGCAAGTGTTTGCACCATCGTGTTACGCGTCGAGTCTCGCTCGGGTGAGTCGAGCAGCTTTTTGATGGGAGCATCACGGTGGAGTTTCATCCATGCCTTGAGCGCCGACGCATTCTTTGCCAACAGGACCCACCGCGTCTGAGAGATTTGATCTCCCTGTAATTTCGAGAGCTCGAGCCACGGATTCAAGAGTCCGGCATCGCTGATCGCGTTTAACGCGGCGCCCGTGAACATGAGGTTCCATTCATTGGTGTTCGGGTTGCCACCGTTACCGAACAAGACATCGCGAAGGGATTGGAATCCGTTGGGTTCCAGCAGCCGCGATTGAAACGGTGACGCTTCAAAGAAAGCGGAGGAAAGCGAGACCCGGGCGGCGCGGTTGGGCTTCCGTTTCAGTGCCCCAATCGCGCGATCGAGTTCTTTCAGTCTCAGCAGGCTCACGATCCCTTGTCGAGCCCGATTCGGGGCTTTTGATTCCGCGTTGCGAATCGCGGCGACAACCGGTGGAGGAACGTCGCCGAAGATCCCAAGCTCGAAATCGGCATTCAGTGCTTTGGCCCGCTCGCGAACTTCGGCGTCGGGGTGAGACGAAGCGGCGTCTCGAACGGCCGTCTGTGCCTCGCGTCCGATGCGGCGAAGGTTTTCGAGTGCCCGATTTCGAACGACAAACGACGAATCAGAGAGTCGTTCGATCTCAGCTCGAATGAGTTCGTCGGTGCGTGCCGGTGGCCCTTCATCGTGGATTGATTGAGCGTCTACCGAATCATTAAGCGGTCCCAACAGGAAACCAACAACAAGCAGTAGTAGCAGGACCCGACCACCAGAAGCACGACACATCAGCAATCTCCTCGATTACGCGGGGACGGCTCCCAGTTTAGCAGACCCAAAGCTACCCGATCCCCAACCGGGCTCTTAAGCCTGCTTCATCAACGTTTCTCGATGTGGTTGCTTGCCGATAAGGCAATGCACGTGCCAGGGTCGCAAGGTCAATTGCAAGGTTTTTTTAATTGCTTTTTGAGGTGCCTTGTAAATTGCACGCAATGTGTCCACGGTTGAGCGAACAGCCGAACCATTTTTGATTCCGAATAAAGTGGCTGGCGAGCTGGTCTTGCGTTCCGGAAGAACCGCCAAAGAGACGGACGATCAATCGCGAATCGGCGGTGGCGATGCAAGCGGGCTCTGGGCAGCCGTGGCAGGCTCGTCAGCGGTGCAAATGCCGCATGCACATTTTGGTGTTTCGTCGGAGGTCATTTTTTTGATAGGTCTCTCCTTCGATAAGTGACCGGTCCTGGTCAACGTGAACACCTCATGGATGGTACTGCGAGCGATGAGAGTTAGCCTCGGACGAATCTTCTGCCTCACTCTTCTGGTTCTTTTTTCCACGCACGCCTTCGCACAGAACGGTGTCCCGGGCGGCACCCAGGCTAGACCGGTCGGGAATCAATCGGTTGCCGGTTCCGCTGCGAACCAGATCGGGCCGTTCGCACCGCTTCCACCGGCCAAGCAAGCGGAGCTCGAGCAGATCCTCCTGAATTGGCAGAACCAAAGCCAGAGCACAAAGACACTTGAGTGCAAGTTCACGCGGTGGCACTACGACTTGTTGGCGGCTCCTCAGGGCGTGCATGCGCACCGTGCCGAGGGCGAAATCAAGTACGCCAAGCCTGACAAAGGGCTATTCCGCGTCGATAGCATGATGTTCTACCAGGGCATGAATAACGGGAAGCCCGCATTCGGCGCGATCCCGAATCGATTCGGTGAGTACTGGGTCTGCAACGGCGTGGAGCTCATTGAATACGACCGCGAGAAAGAGGAGTGCCGTGTGCAAGAACTGCCGCCGGAAATGCGAGGCACGCAGATTTTTAACAGCCCGCTGCCGTTTGTGTTCAACTTGGATGCGACACAAATCAAACAGCGATACTGGTTGAACCTCAAACCCTCGCCGAAACCAAACACATACTTGATCGAGGCGTTTCCGAAGCGTCAGGCCGATCGTGCTCAGTACAAAATGGTTCAGGTCGTTCTCAACGCGAGATTCGAACCGGATACGCTGCTGATGTATGCCGCCAACTTTGATCCCAAGCTCGCGCCGCAGTGGGATCACTACGAGTTCAGTGAAGTTAATCGGAACAAGATCGGCGCGGGGCTGCAGCAATTCATGGGGAACTTTATTCCCAAGCGACCGCCGGCAAGTTGGAAGGTCACGAGGGAGAGCTTCCCACCGGCGCAGGTCGCCGAGCAGCGAAACGGTGCTGCGCCAGCGAATCGCTGAGCGAATCTCTGAGCGGGCCCGTCGGGTTACCTGCCGAACTCGGACTCTCCGGAATCCGAGCCGGAAACTCATGCATGCTGGCGCGATGCAGCGATCCAGTTCAAGCTCCAATCGGTAGGGAAGGGCATTTGATCCGCCGGCTCCCACCTCTCGGGCTCCAAACGGGCGGGACTCCTTTCGAAACACGGACGAAATCGGTACGATTCCGCGTGTGAGCTAGGATTTTCTTCCCCCTCTTTTGCGGAACGCCGCCCAATGAGTGTTGCCTCGACTGATCTGGATACCCTTGCCGTCGATACGATTCGAACACTGAGCATGGACGCGGTGCAAACCGCCAATAGCGGTCACCCTGGGACTCCGATGGCGCTCGCTCCGATCGCCTATCAGTTGTTCAATCACACGATGAACTATGACCCGGCGAACCCGCTCTGGCCGAACCGAGATCGATTCGTTCTGTCGTGCGGTCATGCGTCGATGCTGCTTTACAGCACGCTTCATCTCGCCGGAGTGAAAGCGACGGATGACAGCGGCAATTCTCTTGACGAATTGTCCATCAAGCTGGAAGACCTCCAGAACTTTCGTCAAATCGGAAGCCCCTGTGCCGGTCACCCGGAGTTTGGTGAGGCGGCCGGAATTGAGACGACGACCGGCCCCCTTGGTGCTGGTGTCAGCAATAGTGTCGGGATGGCGATGAGCCAGAAGTGGCTTGCCGAAAATTACAACACGGCGGACCACACCCTTTTCGACTTCAACGTCTTTGCACTCTGCAGCGATGGCGATTTGATGGAGGGCGTTGCCTGTGAAGCAGCCTCCATCGCCGGACACCTCAAGCTTAACAATCTGTGTTGGCTGTACGACGACAACAGCATCACCATTGAAGGTGATACGGACCTGGCGTTCAGCGAGGATGTCGGAGTCCGTTTCGAGGGACTCGGATGGAATGTGGTGCACGTCGATGATGTGAACCAGCTTGCGAATCTGTCCGCCGCGATCGAGAAGTTCAAGGCGTGTTCCGACAAGCCGACGATCATCATTTGTAAAACGATCATCGGTTGGGGCGCGCCCAATAAACAGAACACGCACGGCGCACACGGAGCTCCGCTCGGATGGGATGAGGTCGAGTTAGCGAAAAAGAACTACGGATTCCCGCCGGAAGAGAAGTTCTACGTCCCCGAAGGAGTGACCGAACATTTCGCCAGTCATTTGGGCAAACGTGGTGCGGCCGGTTTCGAAAGTTGGAATGCTTTGTGGGAGTCCTATCAAACGGCGAACCCCGAGAAAGCCGGCGAGCTCACGGCGATGTTTGCCGGTAAGTTGCCCGAAGGTTGGGACAAGGACATCCCGGTTTTTGAGGCGGACGAAAAAGGCGATGCGACGCGGAATAGTAGCGGCAAGGTGCTCAACGCGATCGCGGCCAACGTGCCCTTCATGATCGGTGGCTCGGCGGACCTGGCACCGAGCAATAAAAGTGATCTCAAGTTCGAAGGAGCCGGGCAGTTTTTGCCGAGCCAATACGCGGGTCGCAATTTGCACTTCGGTATTCGCGAGCACGCGATGGCGGGGATCGTAAACGGAATTTGTCTGACGGGACTCCGGGGCTACGCTGCGACATTCTTTGTATTCACCGACTACATGCGTGGCGGGATGCGGCTCTCGTCCATCATGCATCAACCCGTGCTTTACATTCTGACCCACGATTCCATCGGGGTTGGTGAAGACGGACCGACGCACCAGCCGGTCGAACACCTGACGGCGTGCCGCTCGATTCCTGGGCTTTACGTTTTCCGGCCGGGCGACGCGAACGAAGTGGCCGAGTGTTATCGCAAGGCAATGAGCGTCAGCGACCACCCTTCGGCAATGGTTCTTTCGCGTCAAAATATGCCGACGCTCTGCCGAACCAAATACGCGCCGGCCGAGGGTTGCTCTCGTGGCGGTTACGTGCTGGCGGACTGCGAAGGAACGCCGGATGTCATTTTGATGGGCAGTGGCAGCGAACTTTCGCTCTGCGTTTCTGCGGCTGAAAAACTGACCGCTGCCGGCAAAAAAGTACGAGTCGTTAGTATGCCTTGCATGGACTTGTTTGCCGAACAGAGCGATGAGTATCGCGATCAAGTCTTGCCGCCCGCAGTGACAAATCGCGTCGCGGTGGAAGCGGGCTTGAGGATGAGCTGGGACCGTTGGATTGGCTTGGACGGCAAGTTTGTTGGCATGAGCGGTTACGGCGCAAGCGGGCCGTTCGCAGAGGTCTACGAGCACTTCGGAATCAACGAGGCGTCCGTTATCTCCGCCGCCGGGTAATCAAATGCGGATTCCCGATCATCGCAATCGTTCGTTTGCCGGCGCAAACATGACGCCGATGATCGATGTCGTTTTCTTGCTCATCATCTTCTTTCTCGTCTCCAGCCACTTGGCTCGGCAGGAGACGAGACTACCTGTGGAGTTGCCGGTTGCTGCGACCCATGGGGCGGCTGATCTAGATCCGGTTTCGTTGACGTTGACGATCAACGAAGAACGCGAAGTGATTCTCAATGGCCGCATCGCCAACGAAGATGCACTCGCGGCCGCGTTTGGAGCAGTCGTTGCGGAGGAGGGTGAAGAAGCGACTCTGAGAATCCGCACGGATGCTTCGGTGGACTACGCGACCGTCGAACCCTTGCTGAATTTGGCCGCCGATGCCGGTTTGCTGGATATCAAGCTTGCCGTGAAAGACCTGCCCAGGTGAACCATTGAAAGTACCAGCGGGAAACGATCGCCAGCCATTGGAAGTCAAGATGACGCCGATGATCGATGTCGTGTTTCTGCTGCTGGTCTTTTTTGTGTGGACCAGTTCGTTCGAGGAGCCCGAGTTCGATCTGCCCGGTGAAATCGCGTCGTTGCCAGCGTCTGGAAGTGCGGAAAACACCTCGGAGCCGGTGCCGGTGGAGGCCTTTGATGAAATCATTGTGACGATCACCCGGCGGGACCCGCAGATCATGGTTGAAATGTCGGGTCGAGAGTTCGATGACCTCGACGAATTGTCGAGTGCCATTCGTGAAATCCTTGACCTGGGCGTCCAGCCTCCCATCATCATTGATCCCGAGGGAACGGTGACGATGGAATGGGCCATCAAGGTCTACGACGCCGCCCGCGCGGCGGGTGCCGATCGCGTGCTTTACGCGACCGATTCGTAGACGCTCTGTAACTCGTCGTCGGCTGCATCCAGATTTAACTTTGGGTCGCAAAGATAGTTGCTCGGCTCTCCGAGCCGAGACCTCACGGCTCGGAGAGCCGTGCTTCTAAAAGTGGTACTAGAGGAAAGACCGTAAGTTGTTAACCATCGACTCAATCTGTGACACGGCGGTTCGGCTGTCCGCGACGCGTTCGACCGTTGAGCGAGAGTTGTTGGCAACCTCTTTTACCCGTGTATCCAGCGTTTGACTGCTTTCGGCGACGCGGTTGGTCGTGTTGCTGATTTCTAGCGTGGTCGCACGTTGTTCTTCGACGGCGGCGGCAATGGTCTGCTGCATTTCCGCGACTTGGCGAATAACGTCTTGAATTCGAGCGACCGAGTCAGTCGCATCTGAACTGTCCGCCTGAATCGCTCGAATGGCGTCAACAATTCCATCGGTTGCACGACTGGTTTCGGTAGCGAGTTCCTTGACTTCATTTGCGACGACGGCAAATCCCTTCCCCGACTCACCTGCACGAGCCGCCTCAATGGTCGCGTTCAACGCAAGGAGGTTCGTCTGCTCGGCAAGTCCGTTGATCAGGTTAATAACGTTGCCGATCTGATCGCTGCTTGTCACGAGCCGGCCGAGTGATTCACCGGTGGAGTTTGCCTCATCGACTGCTGTCGCAGCGACCGTTGCGGCTTTCGTCGCATTGCCGGCGATCTCACTGATACTCTCACCGAGCTGTTCCGTTGCGTTGGCAAGTTCGCCGACACTAGAGTTGACTTCGGTGACCGCGCCGGCCATGGCTCCCGATTCGTTGGTCGTCCAGGTTGCGGCACGCTCGAGTTCACCACTCGATTCTTGCAAGAGGGTGGTAGCTTGGTCGATCGATTCGGCCGAGTTTAGAAGAGGGTTCGCGATTGAGCGAGCGGCAAAGTAGGTAATCGTAGCGGCAAGGACGAGTGCAACCATCACAAACGCGATGGCGAGCTTGACAGATGCCCACGAGGCTACATCCGCCTCGTCGAGCGACTGAACGACTTCGAATGCACCGTGCATGTCACCTTCCTTCCAACCTTCCATCAAGTGGCCGGTGACGTCATAGCCGTCTGTTCGTCCCCACAACTCCTCGGACTTGCTGGGCTGGCCATGACAAGCGAGGCAGGTGGATGTAATCTTGACCGGACGAAAGTAGTGCACGGAATTGGTTTGTTCATTAACGACGTGGTACTCTTCGAGGTTGCCTGCTTTGATCGCGGCAAGTGCCTCGGCTTCCAGCTCGCTGGGAGTGTTCTCGGGGTTTCGGGGGTTTTCTGCGGGAACACGAAACTGATAGCCACCCGCTTCCGATTTCTTCATTGCCGTTTGCCAGGCGGCGACGATCGGCACAAGTGCAATGCCGGCGTCTTCCCGGTCGGTTTCATAGAGCCTCCGTACATCGAGGTGGCTGATGATTCCACCTTCCCATTCGTCTTGTTTTTGTTCGCGAACGGATTCCGTCGAGAGGCAGATGGCTCTCGCTTTTTCGACAGTCGCCGCAATCGCTTTGGTTCGCGAATCCTGTGAGTAGGCGGCAACCAAGACGGTCACGATTACTAGCTGGAGTAGAATTCCCACTCCAATCATCCGCTTTTGCATGGAAAGCTTGCCAAAGAGACGCAACATAAATCAACTCACTTCTGGGTTCGGGTCGGTCAGACGATCGTCTGCAATTGTGGGGGCAGGCACTGGGGTTCGTGCACCTAGTCGTGGTACTTCAGGGACACGGCATAGTGGTGTCCGGTTGTCCAACTCCAAATGGATGGACTCCGCATTCGTCGAAGCGAGCGGACGTGCGGGCATACCCTTCGAGGCCGCGGGAATGCCCTCATCGAATGAAGTACCATTAACGCCTGTAGGGTGCCGCGAACACCAAATCGGCCGCGGTGAGGGCTAACCGACTTCTGGAAGAATTTGGTGTGCGAGATTTACCTGCGTGTGCCTTGGTGCCGTTCACCGGGCGAGGGGACGGTGAAATCCGTGCGTTCATTTTTTCGTCGGCTTGGGGGAACCGGATTCGTCGGTTGATATACTCTGGTTCGACTCCTCCACTGCCCTGATGCGATATGAACTGATGACGTATGCCGGTGTGTTACCCAAGACCCGTTGGAGTTTGGTGATACGGGCTGGGGGTTTGTCGGATGATCCCGCGACACGCGAGGAAGCCCGCAAGTCGCTTGAGGAGCTTTGCGAAGCTTATTGGCCGGCGCTTTATGCCTACCTGCGACGACAGGGCTATCAGCGGAGCGACGCGGAAGATCTGATTCAGGGATTTTTTACGGACTTGCTTGCCAGGCAGTCCATTGAAACAGTGGATCAACAAAAGGGGCGATTTCGAGCCTTTCTTTTTAGTTCATTGGACCATTTTGTTTCGAATCAAATGCGGTCGAAACAAGCCATCAAGCGGGGCGGGGGGACGCAGTCCTTTTCGCTCCATGCCGGGTCGATCTCACGTTGCGAAGAGGCTCTTGAATTGGATCCGGAGGGACCGAATGTCGACCCGGCCAAGTGTTTTGATCGGCAATGGGCGATTTGTCTGTTGCAGAACACGTTGGCTGAGCTCGCGTCCTTCTATGAAAAGAAAGGGAAGGAGGACCTCATACGGGAGTTGTCTCCTTTTCTGACGGCAGACGTTCCGGATGCGAGTGCTCGCAAGGAAATTGCGACACGATTGGGAATGACTGCGACGGCACTCAAGGTCGCTATTCATCGACTCAGGGCCGATTATCGAGAGCGACTGATGAAGGCGCTTGCGGCCACGATCGACGATCCTTCGGAATGGCTTCGTGAGCGTCAGTGGTTGTTTGAGGTACTGGGCGCGCACTGATTCGAAGCCGTCTCGCGACCGAAGGGATGCCAACCGTAAGTTTTTTCGGAATCTTCGTAACCTTGCCGAAAAATCGGTGCAGCAATGGGGAGAGCGTACCGAATCTGTTTTCTCTGCACGCGAGACCACGCGATGAATTCCCACACTTGTCCACGCTGCAACACGCCCCTTCACGCGTCACGCGATGCTGGCTCAGCCGTCCAGTGTCCGCGCTGCCTGCTCCGTCCACCCTGGGATCAGCCGGCACCGATGGCGATCACAATGGGCCCGGGACAGAGCTTCGTCGCCCCTTCGGTGGACGATCTCCGCGGTCATCTCAAGGACTATGACGTTCAAGCTTTGATCGGCCAGGGCGGCATGGGCGCCGTCTATTTGGGGCGTCAAAAATCCTTGGATCGGCCGGTGGCAATCAAGATCTTGCCTCCCGAAGTGGCTGAGCGAGATGGGTTTCGAGATCGATTCGCGCGTGAAGGAAAAGCACTCGCAAAGCTCAATCATCCCAACATCGTTTCCGTCATCGATTTTGGCCAAGCCGGCCCCTATGCGATGCTTGTCATGGAACTCGTCGAAGGTGCCAACCTGCGGGAAGTACTTTCACAGGGGCGTCTGACGGCAAAAGAGGCGCTGGAGATCCTTCCACAGCTCTGTGACGCATTGTCGTATGCACATGACGAAGGGGTCGTCCATCGCGACATCAAGCCAGAGAACCTGCTTTTCGACAATCGGGGGCGACTGAAAATCACTGATTTCGGATTGGCGAAACTCATCGCGAGTCGGACAAAGGAACCCGGGGAAGAAACCAGCCAAGCGGAAGCGACCCATGATCCGACTCGTGGGATCGTTGGAACGCTGCACTACATGGCTCCCGAGCAATTGGAAAATCCGACATCCGTCGATCACCGGGCAGATATCTACGCGTTGGGGGTCGTCTTTTATGAAATGCTCACCGGTGAGCTGCCCATCGGACGCTTTGATCCGCCGAGTGAGATTCAGTCTTCGCCTAAGGAAAGCGGGCTTGCCAAGGTATTGATCGACGTGCGTTTGGATGAAGTCGTCATGCGAGCTTTGGAGAAGCATCCCGAAAAGCGATACGGGTCTGCTTCGGCGGTGATGAGCGATATCGATGAAATCGAACGGACGGACGCCGATCAAACACCGTACATGGGTTGGCACCACGACGAGTCCTTCCGGAAGCGTGTGGGACTTACGTGGCGGACCACGAAAACGTTTTTTCGCGAGACTCTGGGGTGGACAATCAGACACCCAAAAATCGAAATCCCCGCCTATACCGCACTGGTGGTTGTGATTGGTTCTCTGCTTCTCGCGTGGATGTTTGTCGACGACAACTCGGAGGAGTCCGCGATGACATCTGTGATTGTGGGAGGCATGATTGCAGTCCTGCTCTCCCGACTTTCTCTTCATCGCGAGCGAGTCGTTGATCTAGATTCGCCGAACCTGATTACACGATTCATCCTTGCGGTAGCCTATCTCGCCGTTGCCCTTCCTCTGGTGATTGCACCGGGAGTCATCGCCTTTGCGATCTGGACCGAAGTCAATGGATTTCCCAGGGATCCGGGCGAATCCGGATGGAGTGTTGATTGGGCGCAGTCTCTCTCTGGTTCTGTCTTCGTCAGTTCGGTGTTTTGTCTGATCTACTTGGTCGTTCACGTGGCCTTCCCACAAATCTTAACAACGCTCTTCCGCCCATTCATTCGGGGCATCTCCGGGAGATCATCTCTCTTGGTCGGAGCATTCCTGGTCGGGTTGGCCTTTGTATCCGGGGCCGTGAACCAGCGCAGTAGCTACCTGGATCGACTCTCTCCGAATGAGTTCCGAGAGTTGGAGCGAAACATGCGGAGGTGAAACCAAAACGTATGCGGGGGAGAGGCAGGTATCACTCGTAATCCCATTTCATAATCCAAGGATCTTCGAAGCGTTTTTGAAGCGACTTGAGCTTTGCTTTGTACTCGGCCAGCACGTCCGCGTGTCCTTCACTCTCGGCAAGGTTCGTCGATTCATAGGGGTCTGTCTTCATGTCGTAAAGCTCGAACGCGGGACGCTTTACGTAGCGTCCAACGGTCATTTGACCGTACGGAGCATCATCACCCTTTGCAAGCTGAGCTTGCCAGCTGCTTGCCGCCCACAGATCCGATGCGAACGGATACGGCAGCGGATGAGCAATGTTCCAAATCAACTTGTACTTGCCGTCGCGCACGACACGCATCGGATAGTACATTTGGATTTCATGAAAGGTGTGTGATGCGAACAACGATTCGTGGTGAGGTTCCTCAGGGTTGGAAAGCAGGTGCATCCACGACTTGCCGTGGTAGCGATTGAAGGGTTTACCACCCGTCCGATTGTCTTTCACGGCTTCGTCCTTCTCTTTCCAGAACTTGTCCGCCTTCAACATGTTCTTGGGTGCATTTTTCTTTTGATCCAAGCCGCCGGCAAAGTCGAGCAAGCTGGGGGTGATGTCGATGTGGCTGACCAAGGCGTCGCTTGAAATTCCCCGATTCGCTTGATAGGGATCTCGCACGACGAATGGGACTCGGAGTCCGCCTTCGTAGACGGTCGTTTTTCCGCCGGCGAAAGCCATGCCGTGGTCGCTAGTGAAAACCAACATTGTTTTATCGTAGAGGCCTGCTGACTTCAGGATTTCAACCAGCCGGGCCACGCCCGCATCGACCCGTGCGCATGACTGGTAGTAATTCGCGAGTTCTTCTCGGGTCTCGGTCGTGTCTGGCAAGAATGGGGGAACAATCACGTCGGCCGGGTCAAAGAAGACTTCTTCGACACCCGGAAAAGAGCCGCGTTTTGGCTTGTTGCCAAACAAGTTGGGCTTCAGTTTGCTCGGGCTGGTTTGATCCACGCCGCCTCCCCGGTGCGGATCCGAGGTGGCAAAGTACAGAAAGAATGGACGCTCGTCGGTCGGGTCGGTGAGGAACGGTTTGACCTTTTCCGCCATCTCGACTGCGTTGCGAGAGTTTCCTTTCATGTACGTTTCGTAGTGGTACACGGCCTCGGGCGCGACGTGGTACTTGCCGATGTGTCCCGTTCGATACCCGGCCCGTTCCATCACGCGAGGGAGTGAAAGCGAGACGACGTCATGAAAGCTTGCAAATTTATGGTAGTGATGTTGGTGTCCGAATTGCCCATTGCGATGGTTGTGTAGCCCGCTCATGACGACGGATCGGCTGGCGCTACACGACGCGGTGGTGGCGAAGGCATTGCGAAAGACCACGCCATCCGACGCGATCGCATCAATAGCGGGACTGTGTGCTGCGGTGTCGCCGTAGCAGCCGAGCGTCGGACTTTGGTCATCCGTGATGATGAAAATCACGTTCCGTTCGGCCGCTTCAAGGCATTGCGTGCTGCAGGCGCCAAGAAACGTAATTGCAAGACAAAGAGCCTTCGGTCGAAAACGCATTGAAATACCGGTGGGCATCGTGTGGTGGGGCGGGTGAGAAGTTACGATCGTGCAAACGGGAAAGACACGCCTCCCAATTGTACTCCCTTCTTCGCCCCTCTCGTTGCCGGATAGCCTGATGATGAAACCCTCTCCCGTCATCCTGAGACTTTTGTTGGGATTTGTTGTGACTTGGTTTGCCAACGTCGCGATGGCCGGGTACCCGTTGGTTGCCAATCAGGGAAAGCGGCTGTGTTGGTTCGATGCCTCCGGGAACTTGGTGGGCCAAATGACGTTACGGGCGGCTCCCCATGACATCCATGTTCTTCCGAGCGGGAATGTGTTGACTCACCAGGGAACCGAGGTGATCGAAATTGACGCCGAGTCGCGCGAGATCATTTGGTCTTTCGACACCAAAGCCTTGGCGTCCGCAGAGAAGGTGGAACTGCATTCCGTCGGACTGCTCGCCAACGGTGACCTGATGGTTGCGCTGAGCGGCGAAGGGAAACTCTTTGAAATCGATCGCAAAGGCGTGGTGAATCGAACCTTCGATTTCAAACTGGAGCATCCGCATCCTCACCGCGACACCCGACTGGTGCGTTTGGTTCCTCGTGGAGACCAATGGAGCTATTTGGTCGCACACGAAGGTGACGGAATGGTTCGCGAATACGACCGCGATGGCGGCATTCTTTGGGAATACGATGTTCCGATGTTTGGAAAGAAACCCAAGGGTGGTCACGGTCCAGACGCGTTTGGTGACGCCGTTTTTAGTGCGTTGCGACTTCCAAACGGAAACACACTGATCGGAACCGGTAATGGGCATTCGGTGTTGGAAGTGACACCCGAAAAAGAAATCGTTTGGCAGGTCCATCAAGATGATATCGAGGGAGTACGGCTGGCTTGGGTGACGACGTTGCAGCCCCGTAGCAATGGAAACCTCATCATCGGAAACTGTCATGCCGGTCCCGACCAGCCGCAGTTGGTCGAGATTGATCGAAACAAGAGTCTGGTTTGGTCGTTTCGAGACTTTCGAAACCTTGGGAACGCGGTCTCGAATTCGGTCGTGGATTGCGATTGATAGCCTTTTCCCAACCTTTTCCGACACGAATGCTGACCGTCGCTTCAGTGTGTCGGTGCTAGTCAGGAGAGTATGCAAAACCGGAATCGCGAGCATCGAATTGCGTCCGTCCGCGTCTTGGTGAGATCGCGAGGCTTCCGGGGGTGATTTCCTGCTGGTAAACTCTCGCGTTCCGAATCTCACTCTCGAACCCACCCCATCGATCGATCGATGAGCAACGATCCCCAAACTGAATCTGCGGAAACCGCTTCCGCTACTCCCACCGAATCCTCCGTCGCGAAGGAGCAGCCTGACACAAGTCCGGCTGAGCCAGCCAAGCAGGACTCGCCCGTGGCTGCGGAATCAAAACCGCCGGCGGACAAGGAGAGGGTTCCGGCAGCCAAAGGCGCCGGTCCACTCGCAGCCAGAGGTCTGGGAGTCGCAAAGCCGGCGTCGCCATCGGTCTCCACCGATCAGCTCGAAAAGCCAACCGCGGGTGGGCAGAAGCCGAAGAAGAAAAAGAAGGCTCCACGACCTCGCTTGGGCGGTGAGCGGGAATCCACGCCGGAGGAATCGACGGAAACACCTGTCGCGAAGCCCGCCGGGCCATCGCGAGTGATGGTCCCGTCCGTTCGCGGACCACTCGGTGATGACTTGGAGGCGGAATTGGAAGCGGAATTGGCGGCTGCCGACGTCGAGTCGATGCTCGGCGGACAGGCGGGAATGCCGGATCGTCGAGAGCCGCTCGCGGAGGGGACGCGGATCTCCTGTCGGGTTCTGAAAATTCACCAAGACAGTGTCTACGTGGGACTTGGCGGTCCGGATGAAGGCGTCGTTCCCTTCGAGCAGTTTGAGGCCGAGCCCCAAGTGGGCGCCATGGTGGAAGTCATGGTTCGCGGTTTCAACGGCGATGATGGCCTCTATCTTTGTACGCTCCCCGGAGCCGCAATTGATGTTGCCGATTGGACCGACCTCGAAGAAGGCGCGGTCGTCGAAGCGGTCGTCACCGGACACAACACCGGTGGATTGGAATGCAAAGTCGGTACCGTTCGCGCGTTCATGCCGATCAGCCAAATCGCCGAGTACCGCGTCGAAGACGCCAGCGAATTCGTCGACCAGAAGTTCTTGTGTTTGGTGACCGAGGCAAACGAGCGACG
>JBCBOO010000051.1:0-28048 GCA_039821235.1 Planctomycetota bacterium | reverse complement strand
CCCGCTATCCTCTGACGGTCAAAGTATCCTAGATCGCACCATCCTCGCCGCCGATAAGCCGTAACCAAACGTCAACGGCACGGCTCAATGCTGCGCATACTTTGGACAGCTACCTTCATGAGGATGTCTCCTCGGCAGCGTCGTCACTCGTCGGCGAACTCGCGCTCTTCGATGAGTCTCCGACGTCCAGCTTGTCTTCTTCGGCGTCTTCCAAGTCACTTCGGTGTCCCGATCGATCGATGGAGATCGCGTCGCGACCAAGCGATTGCAAGTAACGCGCTGCGACGGCACTGTACCCGTGATGAATCCAAACGCGTTCGGGATCGCATAGCTCAATGGCTTTCAAAAAGCTCGGCCAGTCCACGTGATCGCTCAGCACGAACCCGCGATCTGCGGCGCGACGCCTGCGCGCTCCGCGAATCATCATCCATCCACTGGCCATCGCGGTCGACGTCATTCCAAATCGTCGAGTCCATGGAGTGCCGTGCGCACTTGGAACGGCGATCACCATCCCGCCCTTCCAATCATGTTTTCGCGGCAACGAACCGACGTACGTGGTTTCCGGCAACTCGACGCCGCTGTTTCGGTAGGCCTCGATTCCCTTTTCGACCGCGCCGTGCGTATAGATTGGACCGATATCGGGATCGAGCCCCGCGAGCAGACGTTGACTCTTTCCGACCGCGTATCCATAGAGCACACAGCACTTTCCTTCGTCGGCACTCTGTCGCCACCAATCATTGATCGATGCAAAGATCTCCGCTTGATCACGCCACCGATAGACGGGGAGCGCGAATGTCGATTCGGTCACGAAGAGATGGCACCTGATAGGTTGCCAGCTCTCGCAAGTCGCATCGGGACCGAGTTTATAATCGCCCGCGACCACGGCGACTTCGCCATCGACTTCGATTCGGACTTGTGCCGAGCCCAGGATATGGCCTGCCGGATGAAACTGAATCGTGGCCCGTCCGTGGCGAACCGTTTCACCATATGGGACAAATTGAAACTCGGCGTCCGAGCTCATACGCATGCGCAGGAGGTGCTCGCCAGGCGACGCCGCCAAGTACCGTTTGCAGCCCCAGCGGGCGTGATCGCTGTGTGCGTGCGTGACGACCGCGCGAGGCACGGCGCGGTGAGGATCGACATAGAAATCACCGGCGGCGCAGTAGAGTCCCTGGGGTGTCCGTTCCAGCAGAGGCGAACGAGCAGACGATTCGGTGGACAAGGTGGCGGACAAAGCGAGAAAATTCTCGTGGGGCGACGGAGGTTGGCGACACGGGAACGATAGTGTCGCTGCAAGGTCTGGGGGCGCCGTGGTTGTTTGGTAAGATCGGCGTCCGAATTGTCCCTCCGGTACGACCTTGATGAAGCCTGACTTGATCCACGCCGAACAGCCCAACCCGTATCAGAGCCCCGACGAGCTGGAGTCCCCCCGGCTGCAGCCCGACGAGCGTTTGGATTATCCCGGCGGCATGCGACTGATTGTGTTCTTGGGGCTTCTCTTTGGAATCGCGTCAACGACGTTTCTTTCTTATGGCAGTTTTGGGTTTGTCGTCTCGTTGACGGTTTATCCATCCGCCTTCGTCTTGGTGGCGTTACTGCTCCCGTTTCAAACGCCTGAATTACCCTACCGGCTGTTCGGTTCGGTGCTGCTGTCCGCTGCGATGAGCGTCTTGTTTGTGGCTTGTCTGTGGTTCGCCATGATGATTTTGTCACGCGTGATGAATCGACCCTTGGCACTTTCATTGGCCGTCATTTTTGCGTTCGTCACCACGCTAAGCTTGGGTGCGCTGCGAATCCGAGAGATCGCAAGAAGGCGCCCGCGAAATCTGGTACCGACGGAAGAAGACGCCGGTTCGTTGGAAGCAAACCCGTTTGGCGGCGATAGCGTGTGATCAGGGAAGAGCGTCTTCTGTGGGCCGACACACCCTCTGGGTGCGTTTGTGTCTGTTCAACTTGAGCATTTTCCCAGCCCCAGCCCCAGCCCCAGCGGTGCAGCGGGGGACACGGTCTCAATCGCTGAACTCGAGTTCGTCGGCAAGCAATCCCGAGACATCGAAACTCAGCTCAGTAAAAGTCGAATCATGAGCAACCACAATCTCCAATTGTTCATCGTCAATTCGAAAGCGATGTAACCAAGCGACATGCGGTTGATTGACAGAGAGCGTTTCAGTGACAGTTCCGGCAGCATTGTATGTGACGGAGCTGAGTCCTTCTTTCGGAATAGGGAACGCGCCCTTGAAAGGGAGCTCGAGTGTCAAGTTCCGGTTCAGGCCCGTTGGCAAATCGACAACATCGATTTGTAAATTGTACACCCCGCCGTCTTTCTCGAGAACGTACGCTCGGCTGGCACGAAAGAGCCTGGATTTTGAGAATCCGTTCACCGATGCCGGTGGATCGGCGGAGAACCACGCCGAAGGCCCGCTCATCAAGTACTCTCGGTACCAATCGACCTGTAGCAAGAGATCGTCTCTGGAAGGTCGTCTATAGGTTCGTAGACGAGCGAGGCTCCCGCGAGCGCAGGAAAGTAGAACGCCATCAGGCATCGGTCGGTGGGGACCACCAGCAACGGCACGTGGCAAGCGGGTCATGCTTGTCATTCTATCGGAACCATAGCTCGGATCAATTTCGTAAATCACAGCATGTTCAGGTTGCTCCATATCACCAGTCTCAGGCTTGAGCGAACGTGTTGCAGCTACATAGACTCGCGGTATTCGATTTGCCTCGGGGCTTGGTACAACGATGGGGCCTGCGGTGATCCGTCCCTCATAACGGGTGTAGAAAGCCTTTCGTGCGGCGGACAGTCTTTTCTGACCCTCTATCTTTGATTTGACTCTGGCTTGAAGTTGCTTGCGGGTGAGTTCCTCATCAGCGAATTGCACTGGGTTCTTCGCCGACTTCACGTAGGAGTAGTCTATCCCAAACCTCTCAATGTAATATTGATACACGCTTGGCCCGATGAAGCCTCGCTCGTACTCCCATATGGCCGGAATCCGCCACAATACCTTTCCATCGGTAGCCGAAAGCGAAACAACCGACCCACGTTCGCCGGTGCAAACGAGGATCGTGTCCATGCCGATTGGGTCAGCAACGTAGGTCAGCGGCTTCGTCGACTGGTCATCAGATACCATCATCCTGCCGCTTAGCCTAGAGCGGACACGCGGAGGACAACGAATGTATGCTTTCCAGGTTGGCGTGTTCAGGCTGCCGGCGTAGAGACAAAGGTGGTACCCCACGAAATTGCGCATGCCTTCGAATGTTGTACTTTGACGCGACTCTGTGAAGAGGACCGCCACACCATGAGGCGTTACGATCAGTTGATCTGGGAGGACGAGTTTCTCGCGTTCTTCGGCTAAACCCACAGTAATCCGCCGCGTCGGATCAACAGCAGGTGAAGGCCGCTGGAATGGGCTTAGCCAACGCATCGACTTGAGGTCGAGCCGGTGGAAGCGACGATTGAGTTCGGGGTGATCTGGATCGACTTTGGAAGGGTCTCTATCAGCAACAAGAACTGCAACGCCCTCGGCCGCTCCTAACCATCGGAGCCGAGAGTCCGCTGAAACAGCTGCCTTCCTCGGCTGTTTCGATTTTGTGGGAGCGGAAACTTCGATCACGTTGTTTCGGACAACTCGATACGTTCGATTTTCAAAAGAATGAGTTGGAAACCAGTTCGGCACAACGGCAGAGCGTGGATACTCACCATCGTCTCCTGTCAACGTCGCTTGGGCTATTTGCAGCTCAAACTCCACCGCGGTAGCCATGCTGCCAGCAAGAATCGTCGCCAAGAAAGCAATCGCCAGTCTATTCACGGTGCTTTCCCGCGGTTGATTGAATGAAAATCGACAGCCACGAGTATACTCTCGTTGCGAGATCTTTCACTCAGTTTTGGGCTTGCGCTGGGCTGCTCAAAGTCTGGGGATGTTGCCGACTGGACGGGGAAATCATGGCTCGGCAGCGTTGTCCGTGGGGCGAGCCCCACGGCAAAGGGCTATCGGCCCTCCGGGCCTATCTGAAAACGACTATCAAAGTAGTGAAACAGAAGGAAAGCTGCGCGAGCAGAATCAGCCACAACCCCAACGTTTTATAAGTTCAGGTTTGCGCTGATGAGGGCTGGCATATAGACGGGGTTTTGAACTCGTCGAAACGGACGATGACGGTTGCGACTCGACTGCCTTGCACTTCCAGCCACAGATTTGCTAGGCCGCTTCTGCGATGGTGGTTCGAGGTAGGTTTTCGATGAGGCCGTCTTTCATTCGCCAACACACATCGGCACCTTCGGCGATCTCGTCGTCGTGGGTGATCATCAAAATCGTCAAGCCATCGTTGCCGTTGAGTTCATACAACAGCTTGAGGATGTCGTGACCTGTTTCCGTATCCAAGTTCCCCGTCGGCTCGTCGGCCAACAACATCTTGGGATCGGTCATCAACGCCCGAGCAATTGCGACACGCTGCATTTCACCACCACTCATTTCACTCGGTCGGTGCGAGGCTCGGTGGAGGAGTCCGACGCGGTCGAGCATCGCTTCGGCGCGACGACGATTTTCGCCGCGCGTGCGGAAGTAACTCCAAAGGCTCGTTCCGATCATCGCCGGCGCAAGCACGTTTTCGATCGCGGAAAGCTCTGGCAGCAAGTGATAGAACTGAAAGATCACGCCGACGTCGTGGTTTCGAAATCGATCTCGCGCGGCTCGCGTTGCGTTATCAATCCGGTTGCCTCGAAAGTAGACTTCGCCCGCATCGGGTGAATCAAGTGTCGCCAGCAAGTGCATCAACGTGCTCTTGCCGCTTCCGCTACGGCCGACGAGCGCGGTGACTTGTCCGGCGGCGACGTCTAAATCAACGCCGCGCAGAACGGGGACGTCCAGACGATCTTTGTGATAGCTCTTTTTCAGTCCACGAGCGCTGAGCACGATTTCTTGGGACATCGACTGGCCTAGAGGGAGTGGGGTTGTTCGTAGGACAGGCTTCCAGCCTGTCTTCGGCAGGTGACAGGCTGGAAGCCTGTCCTACGCTGAGGTGATCGAGACAGGCTGGAAGCCTGTCCTACGGGTTATTCGAAGCGGAGGGCTTGAACGGGGTGCATTCTTGCGGCACGGATGGCCGGCAGCACGCTTGCCAGGACTGCGATCGACATTGCGCCGAGCGTCACCCAAACCAACGTGAGTGGTTCAATGATGGTCGGGATCTCGGTGAAGTAATAAACCGTCGGATCAAAGACCTCTTGTCCGGTGAGCCACTCAACGCCTCCGGCAATCGTGTTGATGTTGTCCACGAACAGCAGCCCGCCGATCAGGCCTGCGCCGCTGCCGACCATGCCCAGCAACATGCCGTAGGAGAGAAAGATGCTGCTGATTCCAGTTCCCGATGCGCCGAGTGCCTTGAGGGTGCCGATGTCACGTGTCTTCTCAACGACGATCATGAAGAAGGTCGCCAAGATCCCGAAGCCTGCCACCGCAATGATCAGGAAGAGCAGAATGTTGAGGATCGTGGTTTCGAGACGAACGGCGGATAGTAATGGTCCCTGAAGGTCACGCCAGGTTTGAATGTTGTACGGGAAAATCTCGGCGGGAAAGCGGGCTCGCAGGGCGTCGCGTACGGCGTTTAAGTCGGCGCCTTCGGCCAGCTTCAATTGAATGGTCGTGATGCTGCGCGTCCCCGTTTGTGGATCGATCATTCCGCGAGCTTCTTGAAGCACGTGCAGGGGAACGAATGCGAACGAGCTGTCGTACTCGCTCATCCCGGATTCATAGAGATCGACGACCGTGAACTTTTGATTGAGCACCTTCGTGTCATCCGAGGCACTCGGAAACATCATGCGAACGTCGTCACCTGGTTTGGCATAAAAGTGGTCGACGACTTCGCCGTTTCCGTCTCGGCCACGAACACTGCAGGTGGAGATGCCCAGAATGATGCCTTCGTATTGCTCGATCATGGGATCGAACGTGGCCTGGAGTGTTTCTTCGGGTCCGCCCATGAAGGCGGGCGAGAAAGAAGGTCCCGCGGCGGCGTCCGCGATGGCTTGGTTGTTTGGCGTCGCGGGCACGGAGTTCTGTTCGGCTTTGCGTCGCATTTCGGCGAGCATTCGTTGCTCTTCCTCAATCGCGCGGAGTGCTGCGACACTGGCGCGGCGGTGTTCCCATCCGGCGTCTTCCAGTCCGTTACGCTCGGGTGCGTAGCCGGACTCGCGCAAGTCAAAACTCGCGTCGGTTTGGTTCTCCGGGTGCATCAGGTACTTTCCGAAGTCGCTGACTCTGTCGTATGTCTCCGGATCGAGCCCGATCAAATTCACGTGGCGGCCGATTTGCTGGCCTCGAAACTCGATTCCCAGCATCGCGGGTACGTTGACACTGACCGACGCGCCGACGAGGTTTTCACCACAGACCTTGCGAATCTCCTCCAGGTGGGCATCCGGGTTGGGCATGCCGCCGGTCGCGTGGCATTCGATCATGATGTCGGATGCCAAACCGTGCAGCCGCTCATGCATTTCGGCCGAAAAGCCGCACATGACGCTGTTGACGACGATCAGCGTGGCGACGCCCAGCGTCACACTGATGATCGACGCCAGTGCAATGTACCGCGTCTTGAGGTAGCGAAAACACAGTAACCAGCGATACATGAGCCCTTCCTTTGGCAGTGATCTTGTGCTGTCAGTCGTTGTGCAGCAGTCGTCGTTCGGGACGGTCTCGAGGAGGTCCCCGCGCGAGTGTAGGCGCCAGCCGTCACCAGCGTAAAGACGGAACTGAATTGTTCCGTCGCGGCGGAGCGACCATACTAGGGACCTGGTTTTTCATTCCCCCTCCCTCGCCCCCATTCCAAACGCAATCGATGAAACGCATCTTGCCCCGCCTCGCCGTCGCCCTGGGACTTTTCGCCTCCGCCACGTTCGGTTCACCGGCCTCCCTGTTCTTCTCTCCGGCCTCCGCCGGCGAGTATCTCAATGGCATCAAATGGGAAGCCCCGCCCGTCGTCGACCCCGGTGAAACCGATGACTCGCCACCCGCCGATGCTATCGTCCTGTTCGGCGGTGAAGACGCCTCGGCGTGGAAGAACGGCGAGAACTGGACCGTGAAAGACGGTGTGCTTTATGCTGGCAAAGGCAAGATCACCTCCAAGGAAGTCTTTGGTGATTGCCAAGTCCACCTCGAATGGTCGGCGCCCGACACCGTCAAAGGCAACGGCCAAGGGCGAGGCAACAGCGGTCTGTTTTTGATGGGAATCTACGAGATCCAGATTTTGGATTCGTATGACAACGAGACCTACCACGATGGGCAGGCCGGCGCGATCTACAAGCAGACGCCGCCGATGGCCAACGCGATGCGTTCACCCGACAAGTGGAACACGTACGACGTGATTTGGACGGCGCCGCGTTTCAACGATGACGGTTCGCTGAAATCACCGGCGTACATCACGGCGATTCACAACGGCGTCGTGATTCAGAACCACTTTGAACTCAAGGGCGACACGCCTTACAACCGCCCACCTCGCTACAAGAAACACGCTGCCGCGGGGCCCTTGTCAATTCAAGACCACGGAAACCCGGTCGCGTTTCGCAACATTTGGGTCCGCAAGATCGAACCCGCCAAGGGCGAACAAGTCCGTGAGCCGTATTTGCGCGATGGCAAGAAAGAAACGCCCATCAAGTGAGTGACTCGAGAGCCTCTGTCGCGGCGCGGCGAGCCGGATTGATCGTGTTCTCGATTGCGTTCTTCATCGGGGTTCTTTATTCCTGAAGGAGATTCTCGATACGCGGGAAGCTGCGCGGCAGATGGCTCGGTCCGATTCGTCATCGAGACGATCAACTGCGGATTTCTGACGCGCCGCAGCTCGCAGACGCGGACAGCCCGTATGGCGTTTGGGGCGCAATGGGCACACGTGCGTCGATGGATGGCGACGCTTTGGAGGTCGCCGGCGATGACACTCTCGGATCGCAAAACGTAGGACAGGCTTCCAGCCTGTCACCCTTGATAAGACAGGCTGGAAGCCTGTCCTACGGATTGATCCCACGTTGCTTACGCGTCTTCTTCTTTCTCGTCCGCTTCGGCGATGCGGCGCATTTCTTCTTCGATGGCTCGCTGTTGCTCGTCGGTTTGGATGCCATCGTCGGCGAGTGCCAAGCGTCGACGAGCATCACGGGCTTGCACGTACGCTTCTTTCCCGAAGGCGAAGGCGAGTACGAACAGGCAACCGATCGCGATCAGCTTGATCATGTACAGGATGGTGATCGCGAAGTAGATGATCACGCCGACGATCGCGAGTGAGGCTGCAAACCCGCCTTTCATCATCGCCTTGACCTGCGTGTCACGCGCCTGAATGCGGATACTGCGCGCGACGGCGTTGCGTGCCGACTGATTCGCCAGCTCACGCATCGCCGACAGGTTTCGCTTCAGCTCGGGAGCTTGCGACCGTGGAACCAATGGTGTGCTGTCGTGGACGGATGACTCTTGAACCGGCTCGGTCACGACAGTGCTTTCCGACAGACTTTCGGAAATCGGCTCCAACTCATTGGTCGGCAGTGGTTGCGATTCCTCGGCCGCGGGAGGCTTGGGTGCCTCGACGGGTGCAACTGTCGGCGCGGCGGGACCGCCCTGAACTCGTTGCAGCAACCGGCTCATGTAAGCTTCGATGGAATCATCATCGGGTTCCTCGGCTTCATCGGTTGCCGACGGCAAGTCCATTGCTTGTGTGGTTTCGACTTCCGTGGGCGTCTCCGCGTCTCCGGCATATTGATCCGTGTGAGCGGCAAAGCCAACTTGTTCCTCAGCGAGCCCCGCGTCAGCGGTCTCACTTTCGGGAGTCTGCAGTTGCCAGCCCGACGAAGATTCCACGCCATCTTGGATCGGGGAGTCCATCACAAACGTTGGTTCGGACTCAAGCAAACCGTCTTCATTGGTGGCATCGTTTTGGGACGAGTAGACCTCTTCCGGCTCTGAAGCGGCGACCGCTTCCTCGGTCAATGACACCTGCTCGTCCCCGTACCAACTGGACGTCCCGGTCGAAGCTTCTTCTTCGGCAGGTGCCTCCGCCTGAGGCGGCTCTGCATAATTTGAATCTGCTTGAGGTGACTCTGACTCTGCGGCCGCATCGCGGTCCAAGTCCTGAATGAGCAATTCCGCGAGGCTGCCGGTCGTCTTACCGATGACCTGAGATTCCGACATCGGCTCGGAGAACGTGTCCTCAGTTTCATCCGAAAGACGTTCTTGGTCGAAGGCGTTGCCTTCATCATAAGAACCGAATCCGCTGTCATCACTGTCGGCCGGAGATTCCGTTTGCTCATCGTGGAAACCTCCTCCACTCGGGGAAGGGGAATCGTCGTACGAACTCTCTGGTTCCCGTTCATCGACAGGTTCCGTATCGACTTCCTGGGCGGAGGCCTCCGAGGCGAGGTCCGATTCCGGCTGTTCCACGGAAGCGTCTTCCACTGGGGCGACCAATCCCGATCCGGATTGACCGACGTCGTAAATGGCGGACCACTGTTGGGTGGCGTCGGTAGGTTCGGGTAATTCCGCGTCCGGGGTTGATGTTGCCGACCAGTCGGGAGGCGTTTCCTGCCATTCGGTGGCATTTTCCCAGCCCGCGGTCGTCTCCCGGGAGAGTCCCTCCGACGACGCTTCGGGTGTCATCGGTTCCTCAGCGTCAACCTCGGCATCGTCCGCGAAGGCTTCTTCACGATACTCGTCCAGTGACAGGTCTTTGGCCGAGAAGTTTTCGATCTCGGTTGGCGGCTCGGGTTCTTCGATCTGCTGGTCCAGCAAGTGCTGCGACCACGCGTCCGAGGGATCCACGTCGCCCGATTGATCGGATGCGTCGATCGGTGCCACGTCATCCGGCTCGGTTGCTGCCGGTCGCTGGGAATTGAATGTCAGATCGGAGTCGTCTTCGACAAACTGACGCAGCAACTCGCTTGCGGTTGGATCGGGCGAGACCAAGTCGCCTTGGTCGGTGGCTTCATCAATCGAGTGTTCAACATGGTTTTCTTGTGAATGGCCACCAAATCCGTCGATGGCCTGTTCGACATTGTGTTCGATTTCCCGAATGGCTTCGCCGACCGCTTCTTCCGGAACCTCCTCGTTCCATTGGATTCCAGCCTCTTCGGAGGCCGCGGACTCCTCGATGGGAGTCAACCCGGCCAGGCTGGCATCCTGTTGAACGTCGGCAGCGTACTCCGAATCAGCCCAGCTGACGTTCGACCAATCCGCATCGGGTTCACCGGCGGAATCACTTTGCGAATCCGCAGCGGCTGCGGCGTCGATTGCAGTGGCGGAGGCGGCTACCGAATCCGTCTCTGCCGATTCCGAAACATCATCGACGGGGGTCAGACCCGAATCCGCGAGCCCGGCGAAACCGACCGATTGGCTGGAAGACTGGAAGATCGACGCGTCATCGTGCTCGACTTCCGTCGTCTCCGGATCCGCTGTGGCGGACCATTCCGACGCATCGGCCGCGAAGGATGTGTCTTGCTCCGTTTGCTCGGCTTGATCAGCGGGCGGTTGCATTTCGCCGGGACCCGGCTGGTTCGGTTCCGCGACGGCTTGGGAGGCCCAGGAGCGAGCCGCAGCGATCTCTTGTCGCAGTTCTTCAATTTCGTCGCGGAGGGCGTCTTCGTTTTCCTCACGCTCGGTCTCGATTCTCTCCAGCGTTTCCGCGTGATTGACTTTCAGTTGCTCGATCTCGCTGCGGGCCACATCCAGTTCACGCTGGAGTGCTTCGAACTGGTCGCGATCGATGAGGTCGTTGTCGGATTCGTCATCCGATTGCAACTCGCTTTGGAGCGATTCGTTGCTTTCACGTAGCTTGGCCAGTTCCGCATTCGCACCGGCCAACTGCGTCGACAATTGGTCGATTGTCTGTTGCAACTGTTCGGATTCATGCGACCACGAGTCGGTTTGCGAGGACTGGTTTTCGCGAGTTTGATCGACGAGCAGCTCGAGTTGGCGAACGGAGGCCTGCGCCCCTTCGTAGTCGGCTTGCAGTTTCGAAGCTTGGGCCTGTGCCTCGGCGTAGTTTACTTCGAGCGATTGGAGTTCCGATCGCAGGGCTTCGGCGGCCGACTGCGATTCGTCCTTCGAGGACTTGGCCTGTTCCAATTCATCTTGAAGGCGACGAATCGTTTCTTGCGCCGCCGACTCCTCATCACCGGCACTCGCAAGTGCGGCGGCGAGTTGTGCGTTCAAATCGGAAACGAGTGATTCGGCCTGGGAGTGTTTCCGTTCGAGCTCTTCGAGGTGTCCGATTTCGAGTCTTGCTTGCTCCACCTCCGAGCGTGCTCGTTCCACATCCGCACGAGCTTGGTGGGCTTCCGTGCGAGCCTTCTCTGCTTCGGCACGTGCCTTCACGGCTTCGGCGTGAGCCTGTTCGGCATCCTGGCGAGCTTGTTCGGCTTCGGCGTGTGCGGACTGGGCATCTTGGTGCGCGGTGTCGGCTTCGCCGCGAATTCGCTCGGCCTTGCTGAGAAGTTTTTCAGCTTCGCCACGCGCGAAGTCTGCTTCGGCCCGCGCCTGTTTGGCTTGATTTCGAACTTCGTCCAGCTCGTTTTGAACATCACCGAGTTCCGCCTTCGTCTTCTGCGCCTGGTCGCTGATGCGATCGCTTTCATGACGGGCGTGCTCCGCTTCGGCACGTGCGGCTTGCAGTTCCTCGCTCGTGGTACGCAGTTTTTCGAAGAGTTCTTTCTGACGTGATTTACTCTCCTCACGAAGGCTCTCGAGCTCCGATTGGGTCGATTGCAAACGGTCAGCAACGAATTGCAGTTCCTCCTGCACTTCTCGCGTCGCGGCCTCGGCAGTTTCCCTTTCAACGCTGGACTGCAACGAAGCTTTCAGAGCTTCATCACGAGCGGCCTCGAGTTCATCGCGTAGACGTTGATGCTCCAGTTGCTCCTGCTGTTCACGTTCCTGCAGGTCACGATGTCGATCGCGAAGTTCGGTGAGTTGCTCATTGAGCGTCGCGAACTCAGACCGCATCCGAGCGACGGCATCATTGGCTGATTGTGCCTGATCTTGCGCCTGCTCGAACTTGCGCTGCGTTTCTTCGGATCGCTGCGAATACTCCTGTTCGCGCTGACGCCATTCTTCTTGGCGCTTTTCCAGCTCGGCTTGTCGCGCATGGAGTTGTGCTTCCGTGACCGTCAAATGAGTCCGAGTTTCTTCCAGCGATTCGCTAGCAGCCTCTTCTCGGTTGCGGGCGTCTTGCAGCTCATTCTGGAGCGAGGAATAGGTTCGCTCGATTTCTTTGACGGCCGATTCCTGGGCCACCAGGAGGTGTTCACGACGCTGGAGACTCTCGGCTCGCTTCCAGAGTTCGGACTCGCGCGAGTGCAATTCGGTCTCGCGCTGATCACAGCGGGACTCGCGAACTTCGCATTCGGCGTGACGTGCGTGCCATTGTTGGCTGAGATCGGTCAGTCGCCGCTGAAGTGCGGCACTTCGCTCAGCGCCGGCTGCGCCGCGTTGAACGGGATCCACCGGCCCGGAAAGCAGCTCGAAACGATACGAACCCATACGAATCACATCGCCCACGCGAAGCGTCGTTTCTGTCACTCGCTCGCCATTGCAATCCAGTGGAACCGAATAGGCGCGCATCAGCACGCGGTGAGCATCACGCAGCAAGACCGCGTGCATCGGTCGGAGCGATTCGTCATCGAGTCGAATCGAACAACCCTCGCCGCTGCCAAAGGTGTAGCGATTGCCCGTCAATTTCAGCCGCCGAACGGGTAGTCCGGGACGAACGACGCGGAACTCGATCGCAATGCCACTGCGCGGAGGGTCCGTCACAACATCCTCGATTCCACCAAGCAATCGTGAATCTTCCGGAGGCAACTCCCCGAAGGTGCTCAGTGAGGAAGCAATGGCCGCTGTCACGGAGGACCCGATGGGGTTCATAGCACTAGCGGAGGGCGCCTGGCTCGCCGATTGGGGAGCCGAGTCACTAGTGGGGATGTCGCGTTCGTCCTTGCTCACCACGATTTCCTTGCGTGAATGCCTGCAAATCTCATTCTCATGCTGGTCCGGCCACGTGGGGGGCATCTTTCCCGAACGAGTGGTCGGAGAGCCGCCTGTTCAGAGACGACCGTTTTCTGAGTGTCGGAAGAAGCGGCTGTTCGGGTGAAGTAAATTGGGAGGCTTTGTCGGGTTTATTCGCCAAAATCTCTGTCCATGCGTTTAGCAGCCGCTTTTAGGTGTCCACCTGCGATGTCCGGGCGACGGTAAGCAAACTGTCTTGCCGCTGCAACGGACATTCTGGCCGCGAATCCCGACCCCAAATCGCAGAAACGGCACGCATTCCAGCGCAGAGAATCAATAAGGGAAATTTACGTGTCTTTCTAGCGTGACTTTTCGATCACCACTCGTACTATTTCCTAGCCGACGGAACGGTTTGCGAGTGTCCAAGTTCGATGAGAAGGTGATCCCGATGGCTAGACAAGATGCGATGGAAAAACTGCGTGCCTCGCTGCTGAAACGCCGCGATGCACTCATTCGTTCGGCACTGGGCGATCTCCGATTGCTGCAGGGAAAACCGTCCCAAAACGCAGACGTGCTTGATGCGGTTGCCGACACCGTGCAGTCCGAACTGAACAGTCAATTGCTGGAAGTCGAAAGCCGCGAATTAAAAGCGATCGATGACGCGATCGAGCGACTCGATACCGGCCAGTACGGTGACTGTGAGACTTGTGAAAAGCCGATTCCGCTGACTCGGCTGAGGGCCGTTCCGTATGCGAAGCAGTGTATCGGCTGTCATCGAGAGGCCGAGAAACGCCGCAAGCACCCCACGGCAATGCTCAATCGTGTCTTTGATGCCTATCACGCCGACTCGGCATAGTCGGTCTTCAACAGCTCGCTCTCGCTTCGGCAAGGTTCGAGCCGCGAAGTGAGAGCAGGTGTTCACGTCAGGTAATCTGATCGCAATGTTCCGTCACGGTTAATTGCATCCCAGCAAGATTGACGTGAGCCAAGGTCACGCGCCATCGGGTGGATGGCTGTATTAAGTCCGTTGTCACACCGGTGACGATTCTGACTGATCGCGGGACGAGGGATAGCGATGCGAAATGCTAGCAAGTTCCCCTACCCCCTTCGACGATGAAGCCCTTCGCGACGCCTCCCTCGTCGAACCTCCCCGCATTCAGTGACTCCTTCTATGGCATACTCCTCTCCCATCCGTGGGCGCAGGCTCCTCCCGCTGCGCATCGACAAGAGACCCCTCGCTCTTGTCGCACTCTTTTCCGTCTCCTCGCTGCTTGCGAGTCAGGCGGCCGCACAGTCCGGGATGTCATTCCCTCGGGCTCCCATCGTCCGGCCCCCGGATAACGCTCCCCCGCAGAGTGTTCGTAACGACAGTCCCCCCAGCTTCATCGGTGGTGAAGGCGCGACGGCATCGATCGAACGAAACCGGGAGTACGAAACGAGCCGCCCGTCGTTGGAGTCTCCGGGTTTGGATACCGCCGAAGCGATCCGGCAACGACGCGAGTCGTTGTTCGAAGAGCTTGCCGATGAGTTCGTCGCCTTCGATCGTTTGGGCAATTTGGTCCGCAAGGTTTCGCAGCTGGTGAAGCCGAGCGTCATCCACATCGAGGCCCACAAGTCGGAAACGACCGGCGGACGCTTCGAGTCTTACGACGAGGCGGGCAGTGGCGTCGTTGTCGAAATCGATGGTCAGCTTTGGATCATGACGAACCGCCATGTCATCAACGGTGCACAGCCACGAGGGATCCTCTTACGCAGTGCCGATGGGACACAGTTTCACCCGACCCAGATCCGCGCTGACGAAAGTACCGATGTAGCGATCATGCGATTGCCGAACATCAGCTTGCCTCCGGCACGGGTTGGAAACAGCGACACGGTCAACATCGGCGACTTCACAATCGCCATCGGCAGCCCGTTCGGACTGAGCCACTCGGTGACCTTCGGGATTTTGAGTGCCAAGGGCCGTCGTGATCTTTCGTTGGGCGAGCAGAAGATTGAACTGCAAGACTTCTTTCAGACCGACGCGGCGATCAATCCTGGCAACAGCGGTGGTCCCCTGCTAAACCTTCGCGGTGAAGTCATCGGACTCAATACCGCGATTGCCAGCAGCAGCGGCGGCAGCGAGGGGATCGGATTCACGATTCCGATCAACATGGCGATGCAGGTCGCGGAGGAACTGGTCCGTCACGGTCGGCTCCGCCGCGGGCAACTCGGTGTGACGTTGGATCCAGATTTCTCGCCCGCCGATCTTGGAGCGTTGCGAGCGGCCGTTCGCGGTGGAGCGTTGGTGAAGAAAGTCGAACCCGGATCTGCAGCGTCGATTGGCAACCTCCAACGAGGCGACATCATTGTTCAATTCGACGGCCACTCCGTCGATAACGATGACCACCTTGTGGCTTTGGTCGGCTTGGCACCGCTGGAGACTCCATTGCCATTGATCGTCTACCGAAACGGCAAACGCTACGCCGCACAAGTTCGTTTGTCGGATCAGCCGTAGACCCGGCTGGGCGGTCTATCGCGGGCGAATGTTGGTTTGGGTCCCGCCAGATGCCCAGGTGGATTCGCCGTCGACATGGACACGAATTCGCAGCAGCCCTTGATGTTCCTGCGAAAGTTCAATCGATAGCTCACTCGTCTCGTTCGGTTTTACATCCATCGACTGGGATGTGATCGTGAGGTCATTCGGATCGACGACGGGCTCGCCGGGTTGAGAACGTTTGACGTTGCCAAGTGGCCGGTCCAACATCACGAGACACCGCCCGGCGATCGGGCTGTTGATGCGAACGCGAACGGGTGCCCCCGCATCAAACCCGGCATCCGTAGTCACTTCAACGGGCTGGGGTGGATGAAGTTTCAGCAGTGGATCGCCGAGCAACCCATAAAGCGATGCGTGCTCGCGTCTTTCCTCGACCAGTGAACTCCCGGCGGGACTGACGAGTGTTGAAAGCGTGTCGACCAGCGACTGTACCTGTGACGTTTCCGTGATGGACTTGGCCTCCAATCTCTGCAGCGCTTGCAGAAAGAGGTCACCGAGTCGTTCGGCAGGCCTCACTGACTCCTGTTTCGGATCGTCCGATGTCGAGCGTCGCCCATGAAAGGCATCGACCATACCGAGAGTCAGGGAAGCGTTTCCGTAGGGCATCGTCACGCGACTGCCCGCGATGACGGCGATGGGTCCGCCGGGCTGCCGCACCATCCGTTCGGCAAAGCTGTCGACGGCCGCATCAATCGCGCCGGTGTAACAACACAATAGGACTGCGATCGGTGCTTTCTCGGGTTCACACTGAAGCTGTTGAACCGTCTTTGAATCGAGCACCGGAATGCCCGTTGGTCCACTTGGCACACGATCCAGACGATCGATCATTCCGTGTCCGGCGTACACCCAAACTCGGCAGCCTTGTTGATAGGTTTCGATCACCGACTCGGTGAAACGCTTGCGTGGATAGAACCGATGCCCGGGGCTGCCATAAAGCACCGAGGCTCGCACGGAAGGCGGCAAGGAACTGGTCAGCACGAGTCGCGTGGTGGACTCGATCGCGGTGTCGGCCAAGATGCCAAATCCGCCGACGCCCCCGATCAATTGCATGCGACCACGCCAGGCAGAAAAGTCTCGACTGCCCTCGTAGGCTCGGATACGTTCGATGATCGACGTGAACTGCGCCGGGGTTTTTACCGGAAGTCGCCCCACCGCCAATTCGGTTTGACCATCACCATCGAGATCGCCATACGGGGCATCGGTCGGAAAGGTCGGAGTACTTCCGAACGCCGCCGTCACGGTTGTTTTGCGGTAGTGCACGGGGACTTCGCGAGTGGCATCCGTCGGTGTTCCAATGACGGGGGCATCACCGATGATCAAGACGAATCGATCGGAAGGAACTCGCGCTTCTTGAAGAGAGCTGCGCAGTGCTTCGGGCGTCGGTTCGGCACCGAACACACGAACTTGCATCCCCTGCCCGCGTCGGTAGTCGAGCCAGGGCTGCAGCGCGTCCCGAAAGACCTTCGGGCAAACAACCATCGCCGATTCGACGGCGGGTTCGGCTGCCGTGGCTCGCGTCAGAGCAACGGCTGGCAGTTCCAGCAACGATGCGAGAGCGAGCAAACAAAACCACGATCCAGCGGTAGGTCGGCGGGTGAGAGGCAAAAGCTGCATGGAGAATTCCGCGTCGACCGAGTAAGCTCACGCTCCAACGATGTTTCGTTCGGACCGGCCGGTTGCCGACAACCAGCTCTTGTTATCTCAGCGTATTTGCCATCGAGTTTCCAGTCCAATGTCATCGCATCTCGCTGGCAGCCCGTCCGTCAAACCCCGCATCGCGATCACGGTGGGCGACGTCGCCGGGATCGGCCCCGAGCTCGCTCTGCGGTGTGCCGAATCAAAGTCGCTCCGCCAGCGTTGCCGGCCGATCTTGATCGGGCCCGCAAAAGCATTGCGAAAGGTTGCCGAGACGTTACGGCTTTCGCTGCCGCCCATCGTGTCCCAGTACGATGTTTCGGCCGATGTCCCGGGCCCGGCCATCATCGATGTTGGAGTCGTGGAAGCGGAGCCATTGAAGGGAGGAGTTTTTTCCGCAGAAACCGGTCGAGCTTCATTCGAGGCCGTCGTTTTTGCGATTCAACAGACCCTTGCCGGTTCGTTTGATGCGGTGGTCACCGGTCCGATTCAAAAGGAAGCGTGGCATCTTGCCGGCACGGGCTATCTCGGCCACACCGAATTGCTCGCCGACCAGACCAAGAGCGACGAGTACTGCATGATGCTCTCCGGGCCAGCGTGCTCGACCGTTTTGGTGACCATCCATGAGCCACTGGCGACCGCGATCGAGTCCTTGTCGATCGCGGGCATCGTACGTGCCATTCGTCTGGGCGGGCGAGCCATGGAAGCTCGTTATCGTCGTCCTCCCAGGATCACCGTTTTGGGATTGAATCCACATGCTGGCGAAGGCGGGTTGCTCAGCCGCGGTGAGGAAGAGCAGTTGATTCAGCCCGCGATCGAAGAGGCACGACGTTGGGTGTCCGAACAAAACCTCGCGTGGCACATCGAAGGACCGCTGCCACCCGATACCGCATTCACACCCGCCATGCGTGAGCGAACGGACGTCCACATTTGCATGTATCACGACCAGGGTTTGATTCCACTCAAAGCACTCTCCTTCGATGACTCGGTGAACGTGACGCTCGGATTACCGATCGTTCGAACGAGCGTCGATCATGGTACGGCGCTGGACTTGGCATGGCAGGGGAAAGCGAGTTCCAACAGCATGCGGGCCGCAATCGAGATGGCCATCGATCTTTGCGGTCTCGACTCATGAGTGACAGCCCACGCGACGCAAAAGTCTCCACCGAGGATTCTGATTTCACCAGATCCGAATCTCTCGTGAAAGGGATGGGACAGGTGGTTGCGCTTTGGCTGTTGATGTTCATCTACGCCGGCGACCCTGCACCGGCCGTGAACGAAGCTCACTACTTGGTGAAGGCGAAGAACTACTGGGACGCGAGTTACTGCGCGAACGATCTGTTCGCCGCCTCCGGAAAAGCACACACGACGTTTTACCTCACGTTCGGTTGGTTGACTCGGTTTGTTTCACTGGAAGCCACCGCCTGGATCGGACGTGCGGTCGGTTGGTTGCTCTTGGCGGTTGGGCTTCGCGCGTGTTGCCGCAGCACCGGGCTGACGACATGGGCTTCGTTGGCGGTCCTGGTGTTGTGGGTCATCGGGATCGAACGAGGCAACTTGGCAGGCGAGTGGGTTGTCGGTGGGATCGAAGGCAAAGTACCCGCGTACGGCTTGGCATTGCTGGGACTGTCGCGCGTGATGCGCGACGATTGGCGCCGAGCTTGGATCTGTTTCGGAGCCGCCTCGGCATTTCACGTGCTCACCGGCGGTTGGTCCGTGATTGCGGCGAGTGTCGCCTATGTCGTGATGCGAATTCGCGAGCCGGGTCATCAGCAGCGCGTTCCGCTGGCTTCGATGTGGAAAGGTCTCTTCATTGGCGGCGCGTTATCGCTGTTCGGACTGATCCCTGCGATTGCACTGACGATGGACGCCGATCCCTCCGAGAGCACGCTGGCGGCGCGGATCTACAGCTACGTCCGACTGCGGCACCACCTGCTGCCGGGCGACTTCCCCTGGCACTGGTATGCCCGACATGCCGTGTTGGTGATTTCACTGTTTCTCACGCTAAGTTTGCCCAATCGCAGTCTTGCAATTCGCCGCGTGCAGTCGTTTGCGCTTGGTGCGCTACTGATTGCGGCGGCGGGCCTCGTGGTGGGATGTTTGCCGGGGATCGCACCAGACTTGGCGGCCAAACTGCTTCGGTACTACTGGTTTCGATTGAGTGATGCGGTCGTTCCACTCGCACTCGCCTTGGTGATCGTCGAGCAGTGTTCCGCACAAGTCACTCGCAACCAAGTGCTGGCAAGCTTGGTGACGGCGTTTGGCATAATCGCTTTCATTTCATCGGTCTACGGCCGCGTTCGCCAGGGAGTTCCGCCGTCGGCACGACATGACTTGTTGGGCATACGTTCGGCAGACGTGACCGACCAGCAACGTTCCTTTCAGGATTGGTGTGCGGTGTGCAACTGGATCTCCGTCGCGATGCCGGAGGACGAAGTCTTACTGACCCCAAGGCATCAGCAAACGTTCAAGTGGTATGCGGGACGCGCGGAGGTCGTGAATTGGAAAGATGTCCCGCAGGATGCCGAGTCGTTGATTCAGTGGTACGAACGCTTCGAAGACGTCTTTCCGAAGCGAATCGGAAGAGTCCGCTTGGGATCGACGCGCGTCCCGATCAGCTACGATCGACTAAGAAGCTATCGAGATCACTATGGCGTGAGATTCTTGTTGGTCGACACGCGAGCAGCGACCAGCAACTTGCCGCTGATCAAAGTCTATCCAGCGGGTGAACAGAAAAACGAGACGTATCACGTTTACGAGCTACCATTGGACTGATCTTAACGGGAATGTGTTCGCAGAGAGGCAATCCTCCAACGGTGAACTCGCTGTCACTCGATAGGCATTCGGGGCTCTGAGACGGCGGAATACCTGAAAAGCAAATATCCGTCGTCGGCAACCCGCTTCGTACCGTGGATGATCCGCTGACTCTGGACAATCGAATGTTCTTCGGAGAGGATTCGGGGATGAACGTCGAAGAAATACTCTCGCAATTGCTCGGACCGGAAGCGGATCCCGTCGCGGCTGCTTATCGCTTGAAGGAACTCGCCGGCGGCGATGCCGCGACCGGGATCCAGATCCTGAGCCAGCTTGCGGTTCGATCCGCCGTGCTTTCCAAGTCCGATCCGGCCATCGTTGGCACGCTTCTCGGAATCACGCACACGCTTTTGATCCAACCCTCCGAGTCGGGACCCTCACGGATCGGCGACCTGCGCGGTGAAGTACTCGCGGGAATTGATCGCTCGCTACCGGAGAACACTTCCAATCGTCATCTGTTACTGCACCTGCTGGCAATCGCGCGGACTCCGGAAACCCTGTCCGCCTTGGTCGCCCGCTTGAGCGTCAAACCGCCGACCCAGTGGATGCAGGGGGCTCAAATCCTCAGCCCGCTCATGCAACACGACGACTGGTCCGTCGAAACGGTGTTTCCCGCGATGCTGGAGTGCCTGTCGGAACCTTCGCTGGCGGCATCGATTCTTGACTTGGCCAATTTCTTGGTGCGGTCAAATCGTCTGGAGGATCATCCCGCGGCCGATCGGGTTGAAACGCTGAACATGCTGCTCGGTGGACTCGCGCTTCGGTTGGGAAGTTTCGAGGAGAACCCGCGTTCATTCGGTGATGATCTTCAGACCGTCCAGGAGCGATTGTCCGAGTCCGTTGCCTTGGCGGTTTCTTTGTGTGATGCACTCGCGATCATCGGTGACCCGTCTTCGATCGGCAAGTTAAACCAAACATTGGAACTGAAACATCGACGGGTTCAATGCGAAGCCGCCGGTGCGCTGGCGAAGTTCGATGATGAAGCCGGCAAGAAACGCCTGATCGAACTCGCGGAGCAACCGGCCGCGCGATTGCGTGCGATTCATTACGCGGATGAACTCGGGCTCGGCGATCAAATCGATGATGAACTGCGAAGTGATCGCAAGACCGCCGAAGCGGAGATGGCGCTATGGCTCAGCCAACCGCATCAGGCCGGACTGCCCCCGACACACGTCGAAGTTCTCGAAACACGTCGCCTGTTGTGGCCCAGTTTTGACAACCCCATTGATGTCACGCTGGTGCGGTTTGAATACAACTCCGGCGATCGCCTTTACAGCAACGTCGGACTGACCGGGCCCACGACGTTTGCGATGGGCTGCGACCTCGCTGACCTACCCGTCGACGATATCTTCGCGATCTACGCGGGCTGGCACGCCGAACATCCCGACATCTTTGCCGTGCCGCGTGATGCGATGAACGAAGCGCAGTTGCGAGTGATGGAGACCTATGGTCAACACTTGCAACACATGGGCTACGACGACATTAAACCCGAGTTGCTGGGGCTTTTTCTCGATGAACGCGCGGGCGTGTTTTCAGCAACCCGTGAGGAGACACAGTGCATCGTCGTCACCGATGGCTTGGAAACGATGGACCAAGCCACTGCGAGTCGCACCCGAGCGATGCAGCCCGAGGACGCATTCAATCTTTTCAAAGGTCGCAAGATGCTGCGGACCTTCAACGCCTAGCCGGCCGATCGTCCTGACATAGGTTCAACGCTTCTGAAAGAGCGGGCCCAGTAGTCCGCCTTTTGGTTTTCGCGTCGTCGGTTTGGAAGACGGTTTCTCCGAAGAGCGCGTGAATTGCTTTTTCCAGTTGGAGAACTTCTTCGCGAAGGACTTTTTTGGTTCTTCGATTTGACGTGGTGTGTTGCCTTTTTTGGCCGCCTCCGATGCAATCAGCTCCCCGATTTCCATGGGAGCGACTTCCGTGGCGCTCGCGCGATAGGGACTTGGGAGGCCCGATGTCTTCGTGTTCTGTAAAAACGCTTCGGAGGGGATGAGCTCCAAGGTTCCGGTCGCAAGCTCACGAGCGTTTTCCGAACGCCGAGCGATGTGTTCGGCACCAACGTCTTTCGGAACACCTGTCTGCGACGCGCCGGCAGACTCGCGCGGCGGAGGAAGAGTCGGAATCGGTTGGTTGACCGATGGGCTTGTCTTGGCAATCGCCGCATCGATTTTCTCACGAAGCTGTTGCTCATCGATCGAATCCAGCTGATCTCGGAACGCGGATGATTCTCGAGTGATGGAGACTTGATCGTTGATGAACGGTGCCGTCGGCTCTTCCACCGGTGCCGGTTCAAGGTGGCTGCCCAATTGATCGATCGCTCGTGAACTCGATCGGCTTGAAACCGGGATGGCCGGGAGAGAGCCGTCCGTCCCGTTCCGGCGTCGAGGCTCGGCAGTTTCTTCGGCCGAAAAGCGTCGTAGCGTCGGCGGAACGGCCGCGATCATTGGATTCCGGCGAACGGTTCCGCGACGTGTGGAGCGACGGGGCGTTACCAATGCGGATGGCGTCGATTGAGTCGGCTTGGGCGAGACGGCTGTCGGTTCCGGCTGGGAGAGTTCCACAAAGCGGTTGATCTTGGGAGCTCCGGGAACAGAGGCTGCCCCGGGAAGTGATCCGGCGGGGTGCAGTAGACGCCGCATTTCTTCCGCGGTGGGCGTTGGACTTTCTAGCCGGGCTTGAGCGGGAGACGGTGCATCGCGTAGTTCGTCAACGCTGACCGGGCGAGCGGTGCGCACCAACTTGGGTACGGGAGCCTGCGAGATGGAGTTCCCGGCGAGAGGCGACTCCGCAGACACGGCACCTGCCAAAGTCAAGCCACACGCGGTGGCGAGGCAACATCCGAATTGCGTCACGGTTGCGTTTGTGTTCGGAACGATTCCGCGACGTTGCTTCTTCCACTTTCTCATCAATCGCATCCATGCGAGTGGGTTCCGGTGAGCCGAAATACGGCTCGATAGCCTTCCGTTGGTTCGGCTTGCCTGCCGTTGCGGCGAGATGAGAAAACCACCGGGTGGTGCGAAAGACGCGCGGCATGGACGCGTGAGAATCAGAATCGGCCAAACGGGACAGACCGGGCAGAAGCGGACGATGGTTGCAACCGAACCTGGGCTTGCAACCGAACCTGCGTGCCGGAGGCGACCCAGGCGAGAGATGTCGCATAACCCGCAGACTTGCTCGGCCGGCTTGATCCGAGCGAGTCCAGCTCGGAATGCTCGCTGGGGGGAAGCTCTCGCTTCCCGATCCCAGAGGCCGGTTCGGCATATTCGTAGGGCCCTCTTTGACGCTTTAGCGCGTCGTTTCTGCCGGGGGGAGAAAGTGTGTTCAATGAAACACTCTCTTAGGCGGACTTGGAGTCCACGGCACCCGAAGCCATTGATTCGCTGTTGCGAAGCAGTTTGGTGAACTCGTCGACGCCTTCCTGTTCTTCTTCCAAGATGTTCTCCAAGAAGACCACGAGGGGACGATTGCCCTCGGCCAGCTCGAGTGCCTTCATGTACATTTCAACGGCTTTGGACTCAAACGCCAGACCGTTCTCAAGGATCTCTTTGAGGTCTCGCGTTTGCTTGATCTCGTTTCGGGTCGCGGCGGGGACACCCCCGAGTGATGCGATCTTGTCGCCGACCAGCTTGGCGTGTCCAAAGGATTCCTCGGCATTGTCCATCAGCGTCTTGGCGAAAACTTCACGCCAAACGCCTTCCACAATGAAACTGGCTTGCGAGTACTGCGCGACGCCCGTCCACTCGTGCTTCAAGCACTCGTTCAACTGGTCGATAACTGCTTTCATATCCATCTGTGAAACTCCTGGTTGAGTATTGCGATCGAATTGACATCGACACCATAGCGCTACCTTGCACCGACCGGCAAGCGATATTTCGGGGGTTCGTTGGTAGATTCCCCAAGGAATTAGGGAATGGCGACCTTGTTGAGAATCGTTGGAAAGAAGACGCAGTCGGCAGGGCGTTTTGATGAAAACGGATGTCAATAAACCCCCGATTGGAGATTGTTCGACGTGAATTCAAGGCTACCCAAACTGTTGATTTGCTGTACCACGGTCGGCACAAAGAAAGGCGCCCAAGCACTTGCGGCGGCCATCTTGGAAAGCCGAACCGCCGCGTGCGTGCAAATCGAAGGGCCAATCGAAAGCCACTACGTCTGGAAAGGCCAACTCCAATGCGAACCGGAATATCGACTTTGGATCAAGTCGACGAGTGACCGCCAAGAGCAGTTGATGGAGGCGGTGAGAAGCCATCATCCTTACGAGGTGCCACAAATCGTGGCTTTCGAAGCATCGCGAGTCGACGGTGATTATCTTCAGTGGGCGTTCGAACAGACTCGACCCGGCTAGCGGAACGGAGGCAACCCGCATTCGACCGCAAACTGAATTCCCACCAAACCGCTCACGTGTCATGCCCGCTATCGGAGCGGATGGACGCAGCGGTACACTTTGCCGCATCGGCGCCGGACCTGTCTGCCGATCCTCACCTGAATTCTCGTTGTTGAACCACGGACCGTGGAAATGACTGACGACCCCGCCCCCGAGTCTGCCTCCCCGGCAGCCCCTCCCAGATCACACCAAGGCGCCTACATTGTGGCCGGCCTGGTGATCTTGCTCCTCATCCTTCACCAGGACAATTGGTTCTGGGAGGATGACACGCTGGTCTTTGGCTTCATTCCGATCGGGCTGTTTTGGCACGCTTGTATTTCCATCGGCGCTTCGCTGACCTGGGCGCTGGCAACGAAGATCGCTTGGCCACTCGATGAAGAGGGCCCCTCCAAATGATCAACCTTATCGCACAACTACCGACGCTCCTGGCACAGGCCCCCGCGGCGGATGCGGCCTGGTATGAAAAGTCCGGTCTACCGCAGTTACTTATCATCGCGGTCTACCTTTCACTGTTGCTGTGTTTGGGGCTGTTTTCCAGCCGCCTCTTCAAGGGCACCAAAGAGGATTACCAGGTCGCGTCACATTCGATCGGACCGTTCCTCTTGCTGATGAGCATGTTCGGAACGACGATGACCGCGTTTGCCCTCGTCGGCAGCAGCGGGGAGGCGTTTCGAGAAGGCATCGGTGTCTACGGAATGCTGGCCAGTAGCAGCGGTATCATTCACTCGATGTGTTTCTTCCTGATCGGCGTCAAGGTTTGGAAGCTCGCACGGAGGCATCGTTACACGACGCAGATCGAGTTCTTTCGTGATCGACTTGATAGTGATTTCATCGGGCTACTCCTATTCCCGATCCTCGTCGGTCTGGTCATCCCGTATCTGCTGATCGGAGTGATCAGCGGTGGCGCCGTCATGCAGGCCATGACATCCGGGCTTGCTCCCGAGATGTTCGAAGTCTTGAAAGAAGACGGCAGTATCGACCGCGCGTTGTCAGGCGGTATTCCGCCCTACCTGGGTTCGCTGATCATTTGCGTGGTGGTGCTGGTTTACGTGTTCTTCGGAGGCATGCGTGGAACCACCTGGGCCAACACATTCCAGACGTTGGTTTTCATGGTGCTGGGCATCGTGACGTTCTATTTCATCGCCGGAAAGTTGGGCCAAGAAGACACGTTCTTCGACAACCTGAAACGACTGGGTGAATCGCTGCCCGATGAGAAATCGACTCGCGTGGAAATGAGTCGAACCAAGTTTTTCACGTACTTGTTGGTGCCACTGTCGGTCGGCATGTTTCCGCACCTTTTCCAGCACTGGATGACGGCCAAGAGCGCCAATTCGTTCAAAGTGCCCGTGATTTGCCATCCCGTTTTCATCATGATCGTCTGGGTGCCTTGCGTGTTGGTCGGTGTGTGGGCCGTCGGTGTCTACGCCGACCCGGCACTGCGACCCAAGGGACCTCCGCTGCCGAGCAACGCGAATACGATTCTGCCGTTCTTGGTGAAAACACAAACCGGCCCGATCCTGGGCGGCTTTCTCGCTTCCGGTATTCTGGCCGCCATCATGTCCAGTCTGGACAGCCAGTTCCTGTGCATCGGAACGATCTTTAGCAACGACGTCGTGACCCATTACCTGGGCAAAGACAAGGTCGATGACAAACGTCAGATCTTCTTGACGCGGATGTTCATTATCGGCATCGTCGCGATCACCTATCTGTTGTCGCTTGGGAATCCGCGCAGTGTGTTTGCACTCGGTGTTTGGTGCTTCAGTGGCTTTAGTGCGCTGTTCCCAATTGTCATCGCGGCGCTCTATTGGCGCGGCCTTTCAGCCGCCGGTGCGATCAGCGGCGTTTTTGCGGCGATCACTTCCTGGTGCATCTTGTTCTACCAAGGGACCAAGGTTCCGATCGAAGAAGGTGGCCTCAGCAAGTTCGTTTTGAAGCTGCCGATCGGCGGGGAAACGTACGAACTGATGCCGGTGGTCGCGATGGTGGGCAGTTCATTGGTCACGATGGTGGTCGTTTCGCTGATCACACCGAAACCGAGCGAGGAACGATTGGCCAGGTTCTTCGATTAACCCTCTTCGCGCCGGACCAGTCGTTTAGCTTTCGCGCTAAACCGTGGAAGCGAGTTTGCGGGGACACCGCGGACCGGGATTCGCATCGCGAGCCGGCTTTGAAAGAGCGACGCCAAGCGTTGGCACTGAGTGGGTGTGAGCTCTGCGTCGACCACCAGCGAATCCATCACGCCGCTCCGCTGGACGATCATCCGAAACTCCGCCACCGCGTCGACTTCACGTACGATCGATTCGACACTGCTGGGAAAGATGTTGACGCCGCGGACGACGATCATGTCATCCGCACGGCCGATCACACCGCCGTCGAGGAACAGAAACTTGCACGGTCGATCATGGTCATCATCGGCACGCACGATGTCGCCAGTTCGATAGCGAATCGCGGGACCGCCGAATCGACCCAGCCCCGTTAAGATCAACTCGGCCGGTTCACCAGACTCGGCGGCTCGTCCGTCAGGATAATCCTGGTCAAAGACCAAGCACTCGGCGATGAATTCCGTTTCGATGATGTGGATCCCGGAACCGTCCTCGCTGCCGAATCCCCAGGCGCCGATTTCACTACCGCCGCTGTGGTCGGTCACACTCGCGTTCCACCCGCGTTCCATTCGCTGCCGGATGGACGGAAGACTTCCGCCGGGTTCTCCCGCAACGATCAGCCGCCTGACACGACTGGACGCAAGGTCGATGCCGACGCGTTCGGCCACCTCGAGCAGGTGCAGCGCGTAGGTCGGTGTGCAACAGACAACGGTGCAGCCGTGATCGACAATCAACTGCAGGCGTGCCTCGCTGGACAAGCCGCCGCCCGGGATCACCAGTGCGCCACGTCGATGTAGTGCATCGCTGGCTGTCCAAAATCCGATGAAGGGGCCGAACGAAAACGCCATCATGGCAATGTCGTTTTCGGTGATGTTCGCGGCGGCCAGGACGTGGGCCCAGCAGTCCAGCCACCACTGCCAGTCGGACTGAGTGTCCAGCACCGGCATGGGCCGACCACTTGTTCCACTCGTTTGGTGGAAATGGCGGTACTGCTGTCGAGGAAGACCGAAAATGCGTGCCGGTCGGCCGACTTCATCGGCCAGCATCTGCTGTTTGGTCAAAAGCGGGAGCCGCGAGAGTTCGTCAAGCGAATTCAGCGGGAGCGAGACGTCACCGAGGTGCCCACGATAGAAGGGCAGCTTCACAGCAGCGGCTAAGATCGCATTGAGTCGCTGAAGTTGGTGGGAACGCAGCGACGGTCGATCAAGCTGCCAAGCATCGGATGGGTTGAATGCGGTGCCGTTCATGTTTCTTCGGTGCGGAAGAGCGCCAAGCGTGACGGAGGACAATACCCCGCTGCACGCCGTTTACGATAGCAGAGATCTCAAACTATGAAGCAACTGTGAAGAAACGGTGAGAAAGAAGCTTTGAGATTGTCGTAAGAGACGGGAGAGACGATTTTCGATGCAGATTTTCCCATCCGCGGGTTGAGTGAGAGGTGCACGATCCCGCAATTTTCCTCTAGCAGGCACAATTGATGAACTCACATCGTGGGATGCGACCGGCACACGGTTTTACCCTGATTGAACTGCTGGTGGTGATTGCCATCATCGGTCTGCTCGCTTCGATGGCGTTGCCCGCTCTTGGAAAGGCTCGGGAGGCGGCTCGCTCGGCAGCA
>JBCBOO010000050.1:0-28196 GCA_039821235.1 Planctomycetota bacterium | reverse complement strand
CTCGAATTCAGGATGCTGGTCAATGATGAAGTGTTCGTCGGTGCTCATGGTATACATGCAGGTTGCGTGGCCCAAGCTGTTTCGAGTGACCGCAGGCATGCAATCGGAAAGAAACCGCTCCACGCGATTCACTTCTGCAGGGTCTCGTTGAGAATCGTGATGGTTGGGATCCAGGATGATTTCTCCACCGCTGTGTTCGGCGATTTTGATACTGTTTGAATATCGGGAATCGCTTTCGAGGCACGGGAAACCGTAGTAGCAACCCTCCGGACGTTCGTAGAAGAAGACGGGTGAGCCAGACGAGATGGCGTAGTTGTCTTTTGGTACCTGATACCAATGGAGGTGCTTTCGCAGCACTTTGAAGTGGATCCCACATTGACCCAGCATCTGGGAGGCCCAGGCTCCAGCGGTGATCACAAGTCGATCGGCGTAATACGTCGCCTGCGATGTTTTCAATTCAATGCCGCCACCGATCGCTTTCCACTGCAGCACCGGTTGATCGAAGACCAAGTCAGCGCCCAGAGACTTTGCCTGCGCGATGTAGGTCTTGATACAGCGTTCGACGTGCAAGAATCCGCCATCGGGTTCGTAGACAGCCACGTTGCCCGCAGGGAGACGAAAGCCAGGGAATCTCCCTTCGAATTCCTGTCCGTCAACGTCTTCCAACGTCAGCCCGTGTTTTTTGCACGCGTCACGAAGCCCGGGAATGAGAATGCCATCGACTGGCCCGACTTCCAGAATGCCTTGTTGAACGAGCAGGCTGCCACACTCGCCCGATTGTTCCTCTAGGTCGAACCAGTTCTTGTAGGCACGCTCAATCAATGGAACGTAGTCGGGATGTTCGAAATAGGCTTTCCGAATGGCGCGAGTTTCACCGTGTGAGCTGCCTCGATCATGAGCGATCCCAAACTGCTCGATCCCGAGTGTTCGCATGCCTCGGTCGGCGAGATGATAGAGTGCGGCACTGCCGACTCCTCCCACACCGAGCACGATTGCGTCATATCGTTTTAGCATTGGTTCTCGCGACCGGGCCGATCACGACTCCGTGACCGCCGGGGCTTCCAATGTGACCACCGCGCCACGTGAGATTTCACCCTCTTCAATGACACGGCAGCAAACGCCGCCTCGCCAATCCGGCAAGAGTGCCTCCCTCAGTCCTGGTTCAGCTTCATCCATTCTGCCGCACGGATCGGTTTCGCCGGTGATCTGCAGAATGAGCGTGCCGATGCGAATCAACGAGCCGGTGGTCTCAGTGAGACGAAGTCCCTCGACGAGAAGATTTGCCCGACGCAATGTCCATGGCAGGTCTTTCGAGAGCACCTCGCAAGCTGACGTCCAATCTTCCCGAGCTAGAACGGTGACTTGTCGAGCCCCCGGCTTGCCTCGGAAATCGCCTTGCAGTCCTCCTTGCTTTGAGACCAGCGCGGAGTCCATTTCTTTCATCGTGCCTCGCGATCTCGAACGAGTCGCGATTCCGACCAGCTTTCCCGTTTGCAAGCTCACCTCCTTCCGTTAGCGTCGCGGGAACAATCAATGACGTTTTGGAAACGTAGAACAGGCTTCCAGCCGGTCTTGCCAGACTTAACAAGCTGGAAGCCTGTCCTACTGCCTATTGTTCCCCAAAACATCGTAACAGATATCCTTTGGCGAATTGGACACAAAGGCTACGCGACGGCTTGGCGGATGGCGCGGACGATTTCTTCGGAAGCAACGTTTCGGTGATTGCCGAACGAAACCTCTTGACCGGACTGTCCGCTGTGCGACGCAACGGAGGCGGCGGTGTGCAACTCGCTAACGCCGGTGGCTTCGATGATGGCTCGTGCGTTATGCGAGTCAATGCCCACGCCGGGTAAGATGGAGATCCGCTCTTTTGCGCGAATCGTCAATTCGCGGATCAGCGAAATCCCCTGCTGGGCATTCGCCGCCTGGCCGGATGTGAGCAAGCGGTTGAACCCCAGATCCAAGATCGAATCGAAGGCCTGGATCGGATCGGGAACCACATCGAATGCGCGGTGAAACGTTACTTCTCGAGATCCCGTCGCGGCAAGTAACCGCTGGCACTGCTCGATGTGCACTCTTCTTTCATGGTTCAAGACACCGAAAACAAAGCCATCGACGCCCAGTGTGTGTCCCATTTCGATATCGCTCAACATCACATCGATATCGGCATCACTGTAGACAAACCCACCGTCATGGGGCCGGATCATCATCATGACTGGCAAGCGAGTCTCCTCCATGCAGCGTTTGACCAAGCCATAGCTCGGCGTTGCACCTTCCACTGCCAACGAACTGCAAACCTCTAGTCGGTCCGCACCGCCTCGTTTCGCAGCCATGGCCGATTCGATGGAATCGATGCAAATTTCGAGCAGGATACTCATCGCGTTACTCGACTCTTGGGCTTCACCAAGCGGTTGCCTCCTGCCTGATCGTAAACGGCGTAGTCGAAGCCCGGCTGGATGCAATAGCCTCCGACGCGTCCGCGTTTGTCCAGTGCGATGAAGCCGACCTGGAAATCCTTCCAGTCAGGATTTTTCTCAATCACTCGTTCGACCGCCAATCGGCAGGCGTCCTGTGGCGAATGACCTTGCCGCATCAACTCGACAACCAGGAAACTCCCGACCGCTCGAATCACTGCTTCACCTGTTCCCGTCGCGGTGGCCGCACCGACTTCGTTGTCCACGTAGAGTCCGGCTCCGATGATCGGCGAATCACCGACCCTGCCTTTGAGTTTCCAGGCCATTCCACTGGTCGTGCAGGCGCCCGAAAGGTTGCCCTTTTCGTCGATTGCCAGAAGACCAATCGTGTCGTGATTCTCAATGTTGATCTGGCCTTCTTTCACGGCTTCGGGATGGCGGGTCTTCCATTTCTCCCATTCCTTTTTCGACCGATCCGTGAGGAGATTCTTCTTCTCAAATCCGTTGTCCAACGCGAACTCGAGAGCACCGTCTCCGACGAGCATCACATGTGGTGTCTTTTCCATAACAAGCCGCGCGACAGAGATCGGGTGTTCGATATGCTGAAGAAACGCGACGCTGCCACAGTCGCCGGTTTCATCCATGATGCAGGCATCGAGCGTCACGTTCCCACTACGATCCGGCAGTCCGCCGAGTCCAACGGTTAGGACGTCGGGGTCGGATTCCGTGACGCGAACGCCAGCTTCGACGGCGTCCAGGGCACGCCCTCCCGAGGAAAGCACTTTCCAGGCAGACGCATTGGCCGCCAAGCCGTGCTGCCAAGTCGAAATCACGACCGGGCGTCTCTCGCCCTTCGAACCCTCGACCTGGGCCATGACCTCTGATTCCATCTCAAGGACCGAAAAAAACAGTAGAGCAACGAGGAATGCCCGTCGCAAAATTGAAGTCGAAAACACGTGTCGTAAGCTCAGAGGTTTGCGTCGCCCGGTACAAAGTCGTTCGATACAGAGTGGCGTTGAAAACGACAGCTCTGCCAGTTAGTCGCGAGGTTAACAGCCTACGTCGCTCCTGCAAGCGTTCTCCGCAACAAACCGAGCGTGGAAGTGAAATCATCGGCGTGGCAAGCACCCGTCTGACTCGCGCTTCATCAACGTTTAGTCTTAGGGTTGAGCCGCACGGCGCTGGCTAGCCGCGGTTGTCCGCAAGAAACCGGGGCTAGCGCTGGACTGCTAAAAGTCTGGGGTTGTGGCCGTTTTAAATTGCTTACATTTTGTGCCGCACATTAGCCCCGAATGGGGCGACAGCACCGTGCCGGTGGGCTCGCCAGCAAGCCCCACGGCAAAGGGCTTTCGGCCCTCCGGGCCTATCGGAAGACGATGATCAACGTTTTGTAACTAGTGCATTGTCAACTTTTAAAGTTGCGGTTGGCTTTTTAGTAGCTCGGCTCGGAGAGCGCTCGCAGAGCCGAGCAACCCTTGCGACCCCAGGTTGAATGTGTACGAAGCACTAGCTTGCTTGGTTTCGGATACCTGACGTGAATTCGATTAGGTTTCGCGGGTTTTGGCCGAGGTCGCCCTTGCCCACTCTCGATTGACTGGTGGCGAAGACTTTTGTTCCTTCGGGTGTTTCGCTGAGCGTGACCGTGATGTCATCAACAAACCGAAACACGGCCGACGTGCGTGTCAGACGCAAGGTCGAGTCACCGCGTTGCTCGTCCACTTCGGATGCGATGAAATCCCAGTTTGGTTCTTGTTCGACCCAAGCCTTGATTCGATTCGCGGCTTCTGGCGGCGATGCCTTCAGGACGACCGGTCGCAACCCCTCTCGACGTGCCGACTCATCGAGTGCTGCCGTGTTTTGAGTCCAATCCCGTCCCCAGTCGTCGATCTGTAACGCAATCAACGCAAGGATTGCGATTGTGATTCCCAAGGCAATCCACGCGACCATTTTCGATTTCCGTTTCTGGTGTACATTCACAGCAGCCGACTCCGCACTGACCTTTGATGCAATTCAATATGGCCGCAACGCCCTCCCTATTTCAATCTCAGGAAGACGACGCGTTCGAGGCGGCGAAACCGCTTGCGGCGAGGATGCGGCCACGGTCGCTCGAGGAATTCGTCGGCCAACAGCACATTCTAGGTGAAGGCAAGTTGTTGCGAAGGATGATCGGCGCGGGGCGACTCGGGTCGATCTTGTTGTCCGGTCCGCCGGGGACGGGGAAAACCACGCTCGCCCACCTGCTTGCTGGCGAAACCAAAAGCCAATTTCGTCCGCTCAGCGCAGTCACCGGTGGTGTCAAAGAAGTGCGTGAGGCCTTGGCGTGGGCGACGGACTTGGTCGCATCGGGCGAGCCGCGCCCCGTTTTGTTTATCGATGAAATCCATCGCTTCAGCAAAGCACAGCAAGACGCATTATTGCCGGACGTGGAGTCGGGCATCGTGTCGCTGATCGGTGCGACCACCAGCAACCCCTACTTCGCGATCAATGGCGCACTGATCAGTCGCTCGCAGGTCTTTCAACTCGAGAGTCTTTCTTCGGAGGACGTTGAAACACTTTTGCGTCGCGCGATCGAAAACCCAAGTTACGGACTTGCCGGCCGCGGCGTAACGGTGGATCCCGAAGCCATTCGGTTTCTCAGTGAAGTGAGCGAAGGAGACGCGCGACGTGCTTTGACTGCCTTTGAGATCGCCTACGAAAGCTGCTCCAAAGATGGCGTGGTGCTCAGTCAAAGTATTGCCGCCGAATCGTTGCAGACGCGTGTCGCTGGCTACGATGGCACCGGGGACGATCACTACGACCTGATCAGCGCGATGATCAAGAGCATTCGGGGTAGCGATGCCGATGCAGCGATCTACTGGTTGGCACGCATGCTGGAAGGCGGCGAGGACTTGCGGTTCCTCTGCCGCCGACTGGTGATTCTCGCCAGCGAAGACATTGGCAATGCGGATCCGCAAGCTCTTCCACTCGCTACGTCGTGCATGCAAGCTTGTGAATGGGTCGGGCTGCCCGAAAGCGAGTACATGCTATCGCAGACCGTTTCCTATCTCGCACTCGCGCCCAAGAGCAATGCGTCCACGGTAGCCATTGGTACGGCACGCAAGGACGTCCGCGAAAAGAAGACGTTGCCGGTTCCCGTTCATCTGCGGGATTCTCATTCCTCCACGGCGGAGCGTCAGGGACGTGGTGTCGGCTACGTCTATAGCCACGACAGCCCCGGAGGCATTGCCGAGCAAGACTACCTCGGTGACAGGGACTCTCACGGGGACGAGCGCGAGTATTACCAACCGGTGGACAGGGGATTTGAGCGCGAGTTGCAGGAACGGAAGCATCGAATCGTGAAGCGGCTGCGAGGCGAAGCCAATGGCGGCTGAAGGTGCCGTGCCGGCCGATTCGCTCGAGACGCTGTTTCCACTGCGACTCGCACCGATGGAGCATTTCCTATTGCTCGATGATCGTCCGGAATGTCCTCTGACACCGTTTGTGGAACTGCACTTTACGAGTCAGCTCGATCGTGACGCTTTCAATCAATCGTTGGCCGTCAGTATTCGTCGCCATCCGTTGCTCGCATCTCGGGTGGTTTGGAAAGACGGCTTTCCCCATTGGCAGTTTGATGCTTCGTTTCAACCTTCGCTGGTCGATGTCGCGAGCCACACCGTTTTAACGACTTCGGATGAACAACGTTGGTGTATCCGTCCGTTTGATCTGGAGCACGAAACCGGATCGCGTTTTTGGTATGAGACGCTCGATGCAGGTGGGAAGTGTCGCGTCATCGTGCAAGTCCATCATGCGGTCTGCGACGGTGTGGGGATTCGTCAATTCCTGATCGACGTTCTGTTTGAATATGATCGTCGAACCGGTGAGCCGGCGAAGCAAACCTCCCCCAGTCCTCGCCGGGAACGCGTCGCCGAACCCAAGCGATTGGAACAGCGAGCAGATTTCACGCGGATCGAACAAACGCCCGCGAATGTGAAACTGCGGTGGTGGCAGAAACTGCGAAACGCATACTACTTTTACTTGCAACCGCCACAGGCTCTTGCGAGGCCTCATGCGGATGATGCGTGTGAGGGAGATCTTCCAAACGAGCCACTTTGCCACCACTTCTTTGACGCACCGACATCCGAGCTGACTTTGGAAAAATGTCGTCTCAACGGCGTGCGTCTCAATGACGTCGCTCTGAGCGCGTTGTTCCTCACTTGCCGTTGGTGGAATGAACGATGCGGGATCACACGGCGCGGCACGCGAATTCGTTTGTTGATGCCGACGGACCTTCGCGAGAGGCGCGATCTTCGATTGCCGGCGGCGAACCGTTTGAGCTTTTCATTCCTCGGCCGAACGCATCACCAGCTCGGGGGTGGACTGACGCAAGTCCTCGAAACCATTCGGGCCGAAACGCAGCAGATCAAAGACACTCGTGTTTACATGGATTTCCTGAAAGGACTTCGCAGTGTTTCGAAGTACCCGCAGCGATTTCGGCGAGCCGTCGATGGCAACCGCAACATGGCGACGGCGGTGATGACGTACGCGGGAGATCTCGCACGCGGTTTGACAGAGAGCTTGCCGAAGAACGACGGCAGGCTCGTGGTCGGAGACACCGAAATCGAACGCGTCGTGGGGGCGCCGCCTGCACGCGAGAACACCAATCTCACGTTCGGAGTTTACCGCAACTGGGGACGAATCGGGCTCTCGGTCAGTTGGAGTCGTAAAGAACTCTCGAGAGCCGACGCCCGAGTATTTCTCGAACAATTCGCAAGCGAACTGAAGCGTTGGGGAGAATCAGGTTCCTGAATTCAAACGGGGCTTCATTTTGGTGTAAGACCCTGTGATCCGTCTCGCCGTGCAGTAACTCAGGGGCCCGTGAATTTCCGGTGCCTCCTCATTCCGGCGAGATGCCGCGGCCCCTCTTCAGAAGAGCATCTTGGGCCATTGCGGCGACAGGAGTGATACAACCTGAACAACCGGCCCTTGGCTTGTGCCGAGCGTGCTTGTGGGGCCGGTTGAGATCATTATCCGATTGTCAGGGTCCGAATCGATAAACAGGTCAGCAGGACGGTCCGTCCTGGCACACTCGATTTGCTTGCATCAGATGATGCGAAATCACGTCATGGATTGGCTGTGATCATTCGAAAGGAATTCCGGAATATGACTTCGACTCCAGATACGGTCTCCGAGCAAGTTCGCACCGCACGTTCCCGTAAGCGGGCCGGTCTTTTTCGGTCTCTGTTGGCAGGTACACTTGCGGCGGTGACGACTTTCGGGTCACCCGGCTGTCATCGGCAGTTTTATCGCAAGCAAGCGGATCAAGAAGTCGATTGCTTGATCCAAGAAAAGTCATCGCATCTTGCTCGGCGCCCGACGGCGGACCTTGGGATCGATCTGGATCGTCGCAGCCGAATGTTCAATCCGTTTGATTTGGACTTTCAGCCCCAACCGATGGATGATCCCGCTTCGCATCGCTACATGCAATGCGTGGATGGACGACGCGGGTATCCACTTTGGGACGGAGCTGGGTTTACCAACGCGGCCGAGAATCCAGACTGGTGGCAGTTTCTGCCATTAAACGAAGATGGTGTCTTGGTGCTCAACTCGGATACGGCCGTGCAACTCGCACTGCTTCATTCCACCGAATACCAGCGTCAACTTGAGCAGCTTTACTTGTCCGCGCTCGACGTCAGTAGTGAACGCTTTCGTTTTGACACGCAGTTCTTCTTTACCGGTACCAACGACTACGGCGTGAGTGGTTCGGCGTTCGGAAACGACGCGTCGAACATCGGTGTCGGTGGAACGGGACGCATGACACGTGCGTTTGCCACGGGGGGGCAATTGGTCGCCGACTTGGCCAATAGCATCACTTGGCAACTGAGCGGTCCGAATACCCAAGGCGCCACATCGCTGCTCAACCTTACGCTGCTTCAGCCGTTGTTACGAAACGCCGGTCGAGACGTCGTGCTGGAACGACTTACGATCGCCGAGCGTCGACTGTTGGCCAACGTGCGTGCCTTCGAACGGTTTCGTCGGAGTTTCTACTTGAACATTACGATCGGCCGCGGGACGGAGAGCCAGGTGAGCCGGAGCGGTGGTGTCTTTGGCGTCGGTCTGCAAGGCTTCACAGGTTTGGGCGGCGGTTTTGCCGGCCTGGGTGGTGGAGGCATCGCCGGAGTCGGATTCGGAGGCGGCGTGCCGGATGCAGGCGGTTTCGTCGGGCTGCTGCAAGATCAACTTCAAATCAAGTTCCTTGAGGAGAACATCGGGAGACTAGATGAAGGGTTGTTGATTCTCGAAAACGCGCTCATCGAATTACTGACGACCATTCCTGACGATCCGGAAGCGATCACGCGTCAGCGACTGCAAGTCGCGCAGCAGCGCAGTACGGTGATCTCGCGTCGGAGCCAATTGGTTAGTCGACGAGCGGCGTTTCAGGCCCAGTTGGATGGGTTTTTGCAAGATCTTGGTTTGCCGCCATACATCTGCGTGAAGATTGAAGATCAAATGCTGGACCGCTTCATCTTGATCGACGACGATTTGCAAGCGAGACGCGTTCAGCTGACCGATTTGCGCACGGGACTGGGGCAATTGAACGTCGAACTGCTGGATCAAACGGAGTCCACCATCAATGAAGATGGACTGCCCACCAGTTCTCTCAAGCGAACCCCCAAGGTCAACAACCTGTTGGCACAAGTCGCCGAGACGATCGATCCGCTGGAGCAACTGCTGCTCGAGTTGCGTGACGACGAGATGCCTCGCGTGAAAGCCGACATCGAAACGCTCGCCGAGGCCTTGCCGAAGCGAATGCAGTCGATCGAGGAACTTCGTGAATTGAGTGAAACGGAACGAGAGCGGATTTGCACGCTGCTGAATCTGCCCGGTCTGGATGAATCGATATTGACCGCCGGTAATCTTGAAGACCTCCCCGAGCGATTGCGTGAAGACTATGTTGCTCTGGAGTCTCTGATCGATAGCTTTCTCGAAGAGTCGCAACAGATTGACGGAACGCTGTTGCGATTCCTGGAATCGGCAGGGGAAGACGCCGATCCGGACGAGTTTGCGGCGGATGTGCGTGACAATCTGATCTTGGCCTCCCAAGACCTGCTCACGTTGATCGGTGACTTCGTGCTCACCTTGCAGTTAATTCAGGCCCAAGCTCGAACAGAAACGCTTGCGTTGCCAAAGGTGGATATCACTCCGCCGGAGGCGTTTGAGATTGCTCGACGGAACCGTCGTGACTGGGCCAATGCACGGGCGTCGTTGGTCGACGCGTGGCGTTTGATCGAGTTCAACGCCGACGCATTGGAAAGTGGACTGGATGTGCGATTCGACGGACAGCTTCGTGGCGATGGAAACAGTCCCTTCACGTTCAACGATGATAACTCATCGCTGACGGCTAGCTTGCAATGGGACGCCCCCATCACACGGCTGCAAGAACGCAACACTTATCGCCAGTCCTTGATCGAATTTGAACGATCCAAGCGAAACTACTATCAGTTCGAAGACGGCATTTGGTCACTCGTTCGTGCCCAGATCCGACAGCTGCAAGCCAACCGTTTGACCTTTGAATACGGTCGCAAGTCGATCGGCATCGCGACCGAGCAAATCAAGATCAATGGTGAAGTACAAAAGTTACGTGAAGCTCGAGGGCTCAACAGCGGCCCGACGGCGGCTCGTGACAATATTCAAGCGATCGATGATTTGCTGAATGCCCAGGAAGCATTGCTCAACATTTACGTCAACTACGAAGTCGTACGCCGGAACTTGGATTTCGATCTCGGGACCATGCAGCTGACTCCCGACGGAATGTGGATCGACCAGGGAGAAATCGATCCGGAGTATCTGCTGAGTTTGCCGGGGACGACCGTGGAAGCGGTTCCCGCCGCAGACTGCAATCGGTGCGGAATTCAGATCCGAAACCAACCGCAACCGCCGAGTTACAGCGACGTGCTGGTCAGCGAGCCCAACTTGGTCGAGTACTGAGCATCGCGTGAACCATTCGTGACGGATTTGAAACGTAGGACAGGCTTCCAGCCTGTCTGTTCACGGTCGACAGGCTGGAAGCCTGTCTGTTCACGGTCGACAGGCTGGAAGCCTGTCCTACGCTGCTAATGGCTAGCAATCGTCGAAGGCTTCGGCGATCAATCCCGCCGCACGCTCGATTTGTTCCCGGCTGGTGGTCCAGCCGAGTGAGACTCGGAGTGTGCGTCCGATTTGACTATCGGAGCGACCGATCGCGCGCAGGGTTCTCGTGAATTCATCCGGAGGCGACGCGGTCTGGGCGGTCGCGACGGCGAGTTGTCGCGCCGAACGATGAATGCGTTTGGCATCACCGGGGAGCTCGATGGCGACGGTGTTTGGCAAACGCGATGTCTGCTCACAGAGCACCACCGGCGCCGAAGAAAGTTGGTCATTGAGCTGCGCGACAAAGTCATCCCGTAGTTCCGCCAACTGATCGTTTGCTTCGCTGCAGTACCGGTGTGCGAGGTCGGCGGCGGTTCCCAAGCCGATGCACCCGGGGATGTTTTCCGCACCGGGGCGCAGTCCCATCTCGCGGGGTTCGCCGAATGTAATCGGATCGAGTCTTAATCCGCGGCGAACGAAGATCGCGCCGGAGCCTTTGGGGCCATAGAACTTGTGGCCACTGATCGCAACGGTGTCGGCGCGCAGATGGGTGACGTCCACGGGAATCTTGCCGAACATCTGAGTCGCATCGCAGTGCAAGCAGATGCCTCGATTGTGGCAACGATCGGCGACCTCGCGGACGGGTTGCAACGTTCCCACGATCGCATTGGCCCCTTGAAGGCAGACGAGCCGGGTTTCGGGACGCAGCAAAGACTCGACGACCAACGGATCGACCGTCCCATCGGGCTGGCAAGGAATCGTCTCCACTTCCCAACGTGGATCTCTCAGTCCTCGCAACGGGCCGAGCACTGACTCGTGTTCGAGCTGGCTGACCAAGACGTGTCCGGGTTCGGCGTTGCCGAGCAGTCCGAGGATGGCGAGGTTGTTCGCTTCCGTACCGCCGCTGGTAAAGACGATCTCAAACGACTCGCACCCGGCCAGCGAGGCGATCGCTTCGCGGGCCCGTTCGAGCGCTTCCCCGACCGCGTGAGCCTGGGCGTGTTCTTGTCCCGGAAGCAAGTAATGCGTCGCCCAGTAGGGCTGCATGGATTCCAGCACCGACGGAGCAAGCGGCGTGGTTCGGTTGTAATCGAGATAGAGCAAAGACACGCGGAGGGGCTGCCGTGGGGCGATGCGGGCGTTGTTGGAGCAACACGGAAGCTTCACAAAATAGTTGGATTTGCTTTGCGTTGCAGTGCCAATGCAGTCACACCCGCATCACTTGCCTCGTTTGGAAAACGGTTGGGGCGAAAAACCGGGCCAGGAGTGGTGAGAAACCCAGATGCGTTTGTCAGGAACGGAACCCTCTCTGGTCGCTCCGCGACCGTCTCTCCCCGGGAGAAAATCCAGCTTTGGCAAAAGGCATAAAAAATGGCCTTTTGCTACGTGTGGTGATTTCGGCATGAAATGGTTTTCTGACGACCGCCGAACACAAATTGCAAAAAGCCAAATCGATGTTAAGTGATTGCTCACCCCATGGCAACGGACATCGCGTTAGTTTCAAAAGGCGCCCTGGAGCCAGGATTCACCTGATTGGATCAAACTCGACCAGCAAATTCCCTCCGATCATCCTGTCCGGGATATCGCCCAAGCCTGCGATGCGGGGCTCTATGACCAGCAGCAACTCCTTGATCTTTACTCCGGAAAAGGCAGTCAGCCGCATGACCCCAGGTTGCTGATCAAGCTGGTCATCTATGCACAGCAACGCGGGCAAACCAAGCCCACTCGGTGGGCAGATCTGCTCCAAAGCGACATCACCGCGCAGTGGCTGACCAAGGGCATTCGTGTTTCACGAACCGCGATGTACGCCTTTCGTGACCGCATCGAGCCCATTCTCCAAAAAATCAACAAACAAGTCGTCCAGTCCGCCATCGAGCGAGGAGTGATCGACCCACACCGAGCGTCGCTTGATGGAAGCTATGTCGCGGCAAACACCTCGCGCAGCAAACTGTTCAACTTGAAAAAGGTTCGCCAGCGATTGCAATGGATCGAGTGGGGGCTCTCGCAGTTTCAGCCCGAGAGTCTCTGGTGGACCGTGACTACGTTGGATGATCAGGTTCGCCCGAAGTGGCTAGCGACCACGTACCTGGGGCTGCAATTTCAGTTGAAGATGTATCGAAAGGCCGAGCAGAAACTTCTTGAATGGCTCGCCGCCAACGCCAAGCGACGCAGCGACAAACGAAAGCCGGAGAACAAGGTTGTCGTCAGCATGGCGGACTCCGACGCGGTCTTCGGACTCGACAAGCACAAAGTGTATCGACCGCTTTACAACGTTCAAACGGTCTGCGACTTGGACTCCGACATGGTGCTCAGCTACGAAGTGTTCGCCCAAGTCTCTGACAGCGGAACGTTGCAAACAATGATCGATCGCGTGATCCAATGCGGGGTGTCCCTGAAGTCTCTGTTGGCAGATTCGGGCTACCCGGTGGGCGAAGATCTCCGGTACTGCCGCGACAAGTCGATCACGCTGTATGCCCCTTGGCAGGAAAACAGTTTCACAGCCGTGAAGAAGGCCTCCTCCGGTGGCCTGGCGAAGTTCACCCAGTCGGATTTCCAGTGGGAACCTGAGCACTCACAGTACCGTTGCCCGTCGGGATCGGTCCTTTCTTTCGCCGAGAACCAAACTCGCCAGCGGGCCGACGGTACTCGTGTGCCCTTTGAGCTTTTCCGAGCGGAGCGTTCGGCATGCAGTTCGTGCGCACTTGCGAACCGCTGCACGGAGAGCAAGCGTGGTCGCAGCGTGCGTCGCGACCCCGATCAGGACTTGATTGACGGCTTACAGTCGCGGATGGAAACGCCCGAAGCAAAGCTGATGTACGCCCATCGTGGTCAGACGATCGAGCGTCTCTACGGAGATTTCAAAGAACATCGCGGAGCATCGCGTTTTCGCGGTCGCACGCTGCAGCGAGCGCGAACTCAATACGGCATCATGGTTCTCGGTCACAACCTCCGAATCGCCCTCCGCCTCCTCCGCCGCCAAAACCAGGAAGAGGAATGTGAAAAACACCAGCAATCTGCAGCCTAGAAAGCTGAATTTTCCCCTGGAGGGAGAGAAAGTTTTTGGAGGTGTTTTTCTCCCGTTGGATCTGCAAGTATAAAAAAACAGCCGAGCGAGGCGCTCGGCTGTTTTGCGTTGAATCAGGTATTGTCCGTGTGGAAGATTAGCCGAACAGAGGACCTTCGCCTCCGCCGAGGCCACCCTTGAGGTCGCCTTCTTGTGAAGGCATGTCGCCTTGCTCGGCGGCTTCGGCTTCCGCGGCAGCACGTTCTTGCTCTTCACCCCAGTCAACTCGTTTCAGCGAAAGACCGATCTTTCGCTCGTCGGTGTCGACGCGCAGAACCTTGACTTCGATCTCCTCGTTGACTTTGACGACTTCCTCGGGGTTCTCGACTTTGTGCTCGGCGAGTTCGCTGATGTGCAGCAGACCTTCGAGTCCATCTTCGAGACCGATGAAGACACCAAAGTTAGTGATCTTGGTCACGGTGCCCTTGACCAATTGGCCGGGCTGATACTTGTCCGGAATGTCGCCATCCCAAGGATCATTATCAAGCTGCTTGAGTCCGAGTGCGATTCGTCGACGTTGTTCATCGACGCTCAAGACGCGACACTGCAACTCTTGGCCCTTCTCGAGCATCTCGCTCGGGTGGCCGATCTTGCGCGTCCACGACATGTCACTGACGTGCAGCAGGCCATCGATGCCTTCTTCCAACTCGATGAACGCACCGTAGTTGGTCAAGTTGCGAACCTTTCCGGTCACGTCGGTGCTTTCCGGATAACGCTCGAGCACATCGTCCCAAGGGTTCTTCTGGGTTTGCTTCATACCGAGCGACAGCTGTTGCCCTTCGGGGTCGACGCCCAAGATCTTGACTTCGATCTTGTCGCCGATGTTCACCAACTCGCTTGGGTGATTGACACGTTTCGTCCAGCTCATCTCGCTGATGTGAACCAAGCCTTCGATGCCCGGTTCCAGCTTGACGAATGCACCGTAGCTCATGACGTTGACGACTTCGCCCATGTGGTTGGTATCGACAGGATACTTCTGCTCGATGTTTTCCCACGGGTTGCGGTCTTTCTGCTTGAGTCCGAGCGCGATTTTTTGCTTCTCGCGATCGATGTGCAGCACCTTGACCTCGATCTCTTGGTCGATCGAAACCATTTCGGTCGGGTGCGAGATTCGCTCCCAGGCCATGTCGGTGATGTGAAGCAGACCGTCGATGCCGCCGAGATCGACGAACGCTCCAAAATCGGCGATGTTTTTGACGATCCCTTTGCGGATCTGACCGACTTCGAGTTCCTGCATCAAGTACGCGCGGTCTTCCTCGCGTTGGTTCTCAATGAGTGATCGTCGGCTGATGACGATGTTTTGGCGAATGTCATCGATCTTCAGGACTTCGGCCTGGATCACGCGGCCGATGAAATCACCGATGTCGCCGGGACGGCGAATATCGACTTGGCTACCGGGCAGGAAGACATCGACACCGATGTCGACCAACAGGCCGCCTTTGATCTTGCGAATGACCGTACCGGTGACGACTTGGCCTTCGCCCATCGTCTCGATAATGCCTTTCCACTTGTTGATCTTCTCAGCCTTGTCTTTGCTGAGAGAGATCATTCCGTACGGGTCGTCGGCCGCTCCGTAATTGTCCTCCATCTCTTCGATGAGGACTTGGACTGTGTCACCGACCTGCGGCTTTGGCTCGTCGGGCCGCCACTCGTTCAGATTGACCGTGCCTTCGCTTTTGAATCCGACGTCGACCAAGGCCCATTCGTCGTTGATTTCGACAATTTTGCCGTCAACGATTTGTCCTTGGCTGTAATCCTGCTGCTCGGCGTGCTGCAGGAAATCGAGAAGCCAATCTTCCGTCTCCTCCTCTGGCGCGATGGTCGCCAGATCACTGAGCATGTCGTCGTCTTCGAGGGAACGGATGAGATTGCGATTAACCATAAAATGTGTTTCCGAGGGTCACGAAGGCAGCCGAGCAGTGTGCGGCCAAGCAAGTTGCAAACAAGCGAAAACGCTGGATCGCAAGGATTTGGCGACAATCCGGACTACGTTGGAACCGGCGAAGAGAATGCACGAGCAATGTCGATGCAAAACGCCAAGCCGTCGCAGCATGCGAGATCGGCAAAGAATCAACCTGCCGCTCACATCCGGAATTGCACTACTGGATGATCTCTGGCGGCGGTTCGTGGGTTGGAGGATGAAACGAAAAACCTCACCTCAAAGGGGACGGCAACCGTCAGCGTCTCCCGGGTGAGTGCCAGACAACTCGTCCAGCATGCCGCGGATCGTATCAAAACGCCTACTTTCCAGCAACGCCATTCAATCTTGACACGAAGGAGATTTTGTCGGCGGATTGCGGGTCTCCGCCGACTTTGCACGCGTATTTTGTATGGCAGGTGTAATAAATCAAGTGCCGAAGACGCCTGTCAGCAGCCGGGATTGACCCTAAGTTCTTTCCTACAAAGCGTTTTTGGCTTTGGTGAGACAAATCGCGGGCATTTGACGGCGACGAAGAATTTGCAATCCTTAACGCGTTATTTAGACGATTGTGTTCCGATGAACACTTTCTTAGAGAAACGGTTAAGGGTGAGACCTGAATGAGCACCGCGACAGAAACGGACCCAACTTCGGAACACGACGACCAACGTGGCGTGGCAACGAAAGTACCGCACGCTGCCAAGCTCTATCACAATTTGGTCCCCGCTTATCAAGCTTTGTGGCCTGCGGTCGCCGGAAAAAACATTCGCACGTCGATTGAAGCTCTTGCTTTACCTAAGGAGGCTCGGGTTCTCGAAGTCGGTGTTGGCACAGGATTGTCGTTGCCCTCCTACCCGAATCACATTCGGTTGACCGGTATCGACCTTTCGGAGTCGATGCTAGCGGAGGCGGAAATGCAGATCGAGCGAAATAGCTGGGATCACATCTCGGTTCAATCCATGAACGCCGAGTCGCTCGAATTCGAAGACAACTCGTTCGACTACGTGACCTCGTTTCACACGGTCAGCGTCGTTTCAGAGCCTCGGAAAATGATGGAGGAGATCGCTCGCGTTTGTCGGCCCGGCGGGAAGATCTTAATCATCAACCACTTCCGAAGCGAAAACCCACTCATCGCTCGCGTGGTCGACTCTGCCGGCAACGTCACGAAACGTCTGGGCTGGCGAACCGATCTGGAGTTCGACGAGGTTCTCCACGAGCTGCCCATTCGCATCGAAAAGCGTTACAAGCCGAACCCGTTCTCGTTCTTTACCATCATGCACGCCACCAGCCTTTGATGCTGCTTGCTGGTTTTGTTCCGTCGAAGGCGAGCGGGCTCAATCGGATTCGACGCGGTCGCGTATCGCTTGAACGACCGCAAGCAAAATGGCCGTGCTCCAGCCGCAGATCAACAGGCCAGTCGCACCTTGAATGGCGCTCAGCATGCGCCAGTTTCCAGAGAGTGTCACGTCGCCATAGCCGAGTGTCGTGAACGTAACGGTCGAAAAGTAGATCGCTTCCTCCAGTGTCTGGATGCCCTCGATGGTTGGTATCAGGAGATAAACAAGAGCCCAAACGAGGACTTCGATCAGTTGGAGCGACAACAACAGCGTGGCAGTGGTCGACAACAGCCAATTCGTACGCAGCGATGCTCCCGTCTCGTCCTCCTTTCCTCTCTGACGCAATTTGGCGATCCACCAACTTGTACCGGCGGAGTGAATGGCAACCGTCGCCATGGTTAACAACAAGCCGGTGAGGATGGCAAGCAGCATCGTTCTTCCTGGGTCAAATCTCTCGCAAGCTTCGACGCTCTGCGAGTCCTTTTAAGAAATCAATCCGCACAACTTTTGCTTTGAGGGCTCGCCCCTTGTTCCGTCACGTCCTTCTGATCGCCGCCATCATCACGCCTTTTGGTTCCGTCATCGCCCGAGATGATCGTGGACAGTTGAGCGATGCCATTCTGAATGGCGACTCAGTAATGGTTCAAGCATTGATAAAGAAAGGAGTCGACATCGAATCAAAAATCGAAACGGGTGAAACCGCACTTTACGAAGCCGTTTCCGTTGCTGAACCGAAAATCGTCGACCAGCTCCTTTCGGCCGGCGCCAAAGTTGACGTCAAGGATAACGAATACGGAATGCCCATTTTCAACATGGCCGTTAGCACCGGGAACCGTGAAATCGTCGAATCGCTCATTCGAGCGGGTGCCCCTGTCGACCAACTCGACCGATTCGGAGGCTCCGCGCTTGGTGAAGCCGCGTTTATTGGATCATCGTCACTCTTCCTGCGTTGCACGCAACTGGGCGTCAAGGATCGAGAACCATTCCACCATGCTTGTGGCTTGGGTCGAATTGACAAAATCAAAGAAATGATCAAGAGCGGCACCGACGTCAACGAGGCATCGCAAAGCTGGAAAAACAGCAGCTTGATGTTCGCGATCGCGGGTGGGCAACCTAAGGTCGTGGCTTTCCTCTTAGCAAATGGCGCTCGCACGAACACGAGAAACGTCTTGACTCAAACACCGCTCCATCTCGCGGCAAACCGCGAGACTCCCGAGATGGTTTTGCTGCTGCTCGAGACGGACGCAAAAATCAATGCGAAGATGAACACCGGTGAGACTCCATTGGATTACGCCTATCAAGAAGAAGTGATTCACGAACTCAAGAAGCGAAACGCTGTTTCAGGTTTCAATGATTGATCTCCCGTTGCTTACACTAACGTGGAGCCGCGCTCAATCACGTCGAAATTTGGGAGTAAGACGTCCAGTTGTCTCCGCGTAGACAGAGTAGTCCGTGAAACGTTCTCGCAAGTCAACTTCTTCGGCCCGTGATTTGAGATCGAGGGTGACGACCAGCAACGCCCACGCAATGACTCGCCACCATTGAAACGGTGTAAAAAGAAGCGGTGCGGTGAACGCGAGAAGGCCCGAGTACATCGGGTGGCGAACCAGGCCATAGGCTCCGCTCGTTTGCAAGTCCGTGTCAGAAGTGGACGTTGGATGAATACGAATGCGACGAAGCCCGATGTTGAACCATGCGGCGACTGCCAGGCCGGCACCGGGTAAGCAGCAGACCAGTGCGATCCACGGAACCGGAAGAAACTGGGTCGACAAAACAATCAAGGTCGCGAGGGCGAACTGCGCGATGACAAGACACCAAAGGTACATTCGTTAAGACGCAGCTCCCCGGATCATGCCGCGAACCGCCCACGACCCAATCCCAAAAAGGACCGCGAGGCCAAACAGCAGTAGTATCTCCACAATGAAGGCAAACAGCATGTACTACGACGCAACGGGGATTTGTTCGAGTTGTTTCCGTTCCAGCATCCGCAAGTTGACGCCAATCTCGGCGTCGCTGTGGGCGGCGTGTTTTTGATTGGAGTCTTTCTGCTCGGGTGAGTTTGTGTAGTGTGTTGTGCAACCACACGTTTGGCAGTGGTGCATCTCATAGTCTTCCGATGACCAACGGTAGACGCCCGTCGGTTCAGCGGTCGAGATTGAAATCTCCTCTGTGTGGAAGTCTGCCCAAAGAGCGCCCAGGCGATTGCAAATCGGACAGTCACAGTCGCGCACCGCTGACGGAAGAGCCTGGAACCGAAGTCGAACGTTGCCGCAGTGGCATTGGATTTCAATCACTTCTCTTTACCTCACATCGAATTTTTACGAGTCGATGTCAATTTCTTTCGAGAGACGCGAAGTGCTCTGCGACTTTCGCGAGCGTCGGTTGCGAGATCACGCCCTGTTCGGTGACGATCGCCGTGATGAGTTCGGCCGGTGTGACGTCGAAGGCTGGGTTGAGCACGTTGGCTTCGTCTGGCACGATCTTGACGCCGTGGGGATTGGAGACTTCTTCCCGCTTGCGTTGCTCGATCGGAATTTCGTCGCCCTGTTCAATTTCGAGGTCGAACGTGTTCGTGGGCGCGGCAACAAAGAACGGAATTCCGTGATGCTTCGCAAGGACCGCGACGCCATAGGTTCCAATTTTGTTTGCGACATCCCCGCGTGAGGTGATTCGGTCGGCGCCCACGATCACCGCATCGATTTCGCCGCGACGCATAAAGGACCCCGCCATCGAGTCGGTGATCACGGTGACATCGATTCCGGCTTGCGACAGCTCCCACGCGGTCAAACGCCCTCCCTGCAGCAGCGGACGTGTCTCGTCAGCGAATACTCTCGGGGCCTTTCCGGACTCGTGCAATGCGTAGATGGGCGCAAGCGCGGTGCCCCAGGTCGACGTCGCCAAGCCACCCGCGTTGCAGTGGGTCAGGACGGTGCGGTGGTTTTGAAGCAAGTCGGCGCCGTTGCGGCCGATGGCGCGACACATCTCACGATCTTCGTTGTGAATCGAAACGGCTTCGGCGAGCAGTGTCTCGGCAAGTTCGTCGTCGGATGTTTCGTTGATCCGTTCCCGCATCCGGTCGAGCGCCCAAAACAAATTAACGGCCGTCGGACGACTCGTCGCCAAGTAATCCGCTGCCTGCAAATAGTCTTTGCGCGATGGCGTTTCGCCGTTGTTCGCCCTTGCAAGGCAGACTCCATACGCGGCAGCGATGCCGATGGCGGGAGCACCTCGCACAACGAGTCTTCGAATCGCATCATGCGTTTGCTCGACATCGCCACAAATCAGCTCGGTCAGTTCACCCGGTAATTTGGTCTGGTCAATCAGAACGAGTTGTCCGTCGCGAAATGCGAGTGTTTCAGGAGCTATCATCGAGTCAGTCATAACAGGAGTGAAGCGTGTTCGACCGGGACGGTTGGAAGCGTCATCGCGTCGAACGGGAGATTGGGTGAGGGAGTTCGCTCGGGGGTTCCCGCTCGCCGTGGTAGATTAGACAATGAGCGGTCGATCGAATACGCCACCACCCTGTTGCACCTCCCAGGACCACCCCATTGATCACTGCTTGGACGACACTGCCGATCGGAGTTCGATACGCGGTTTTGGCGCTGGTCGGGTTGGTCGTGGGCGCGATCGCGAATCATGTGATTTACCGTTGTGCATGGTATTCCCGGCCGATCGGGCCTTGGGGCAAGCCGCACCCGGATGCATCGGTCGGCTCCTGGCGAGACCGCGTTCCCGTGCTCGGATGGTGGGCGATGCGGCGCGACCACGGCGTCCACGGAAGCGGCTTTTGGATCCGTCCGCTGTTGATTGAACTGGCGATGGCCGCCGGCATTCCTTGGCTTTACTGGGCGGAGACGCAGACACAGATGTATGTCCCGGCGGCGGGAGTCGTCGCGCCGTTTTGGTTGCACTTTGTTTTCGCAAGTCATGTGCTCTTGGTTGCGTTAATGGTGCCGGCGACCTTTATCGACTTTGATGAGCAGACGATTCCGGATGCCATCACGATTCCCGGCACGCTCGCGGGGCTAGTTTTGGCCACGTTCTCGCTTTACTTTTTCGCGCCCGCCGTCAATGCCGCCGGTGGCATCCAGCCGATCACGTTTAACCTGCCGGCACCGCTGGATCTTAAAAAGTGGATGGGGCCGGCGGGCTTGCGAATCGCGATCTTGGTTTGGACGGGATGGTGTTTTGCGCTGCTCAATCGACGCGTCATCTTGCGTCGCGGTCTCGCGAAAGCGGTGGAGTACTTTGTGGCGTCACTGTTTCGTTACCCGACCTGGAAGCTGGTCGCGGCGATGTGGGTGGTCGGATTTTTTGCGATTTTCGGCGTTCACTCGCTGGGCGGGAACCACTGGGTAGGCCTATTGACCTCGCTGATCGGATTGGGGGTCGGCGGAGGAGTGGTTTGGACGATCCGAATCGTCGGCTCGCTAGCGATGGGACGTGAAGCACTGGGTTTTGGTGATGTAACGCTAATGGCCATGATCGGTGCATTCGTCGGATGGCAGGCCGCCGTGATGTCGTTTTTCCTTGCACCGATTGCCGCGATCGCGATCGTCTTGGTCTACTACCTCATCACCCGGAATTCGGAGATTCCGTTCGGCCCGTATTTATGTGCCGGGACAATGCTGACGCTATTCGGCTGGAAAAAGCTGGTTGCCGGATGGTTCCTGAGCAATTTGGCCATCCTGGGACCGTTCATGCTTTGGCTGTTCCTAGCCCTCGCGGCTATCATGGGAGTGATGTTGTACTTTTGGCGAATCTTCAAAGAGGCCTACCTTTATGAATAGCTCATCGAACTACTTGCGGACCAACAACGGCGACATGCGGCCGAACGGCACGCGGTCCAAGACTGTGGCGGCTCCCGCGGCGTGGGCGTGTTGGGCGGCCACGGCAACGCTGTGTCTCGTGCTGCCAATTCTTTGCGGTTGCGGTGCGGCGGTTGCGGATTCGGTTGGAGAGGGGCATGGGAAAGGTGCCTCCGGCCAGAAGACGACCGTCAAAAGCGAAAAGGAAGACGACCGAGCGCCGCTTCCGCCCGTGCCCCTTGCAGACATTCCCACTCCGCTGCCAGACTCAGAGAGCAGCGCGAAATCGACCACAAAGAAGCCGAACGGAGAGAAGAACGTGTCCACCGAGCCGACCAAGAAAGGTCAGGAAATCAAGAAAGTCGACCAGTACAACCCGCTCTCGGAAGATGCGGCTTGGGTGATCCTGAATAAAGGTACCGAAGCTCCTGGTCCGGGCGGCTATACGATGACCAAAGAAGCCGGCACGTACATCTGTCGGCAATGCAACGCACAGCTCTACCGGAGTGATGCGAAATTCGAAAGCCATTGTGGATGGCCCAGCTTTGACGACGAAATCGATGGCGCGGTGAAGCGGCAAGTCGATGCCGATGGCCGACGGGTCGAAATCGTTTGTGCAAACTGTGATGGCCATCTCGGTCACGTCTTTAAAGGCGAGCGTTTTACGGAGAAGAATACGCGCCACTGCGTGAACTCGATTTCGATGAAGTTCATCAAGAAGGGCGACGAGATCCCAGCGAAACTGGTCAAAAAGTAACCTTTACAGGCTTTCGTTTCGAACGCTTCGCCCGTATTTAGGAAACGCGGGTCAGCGAGGAATCGTCACGACGAAACCTGTTCCTCGCCGACCAACCGTTTGATTTCGACGCGTCGGGTCAGGCGGAGTTTGCTTCTTGTCGTTTTTTGCATTCGCGGTTGATCGCAATCCGCTGCGAGTCGGCCAGTCTGGACCATGCCCCGATCTCGTCCAGTGTCCGAAAGCACCCCATGCAGATCCCTTGGGTGCCAATGACACAGACATTGACGCAGGGAGATTCCGCGTTTTCGTCCCTGTTTGAGTGCGTGGGATCCGTCATGAATCATTCCATCCGAGAAAGTGGCGAATAACTCGGAAGTGTCGACTGTCGGCAACCTTGCATCACATCTGTTTCCGTCGAGCGCGCCCACCCGATCGCCGAATTTGGCCTAGGCTATTCGCGGAGATGTTGGCCGAAGGTGGCCGGCAAACGGTCACCCGGTCCGCATTTCTTATTCACTTCCGCGCGGCGATCACGGAATCGACTCGCGGTTCGGCCAACCGTAACATGGGGGTGTTGCAGCGGTTCGCGAAAAAGGTTCAGCCTGCGTTCAGGACGTCTTTCGAGGGAGGTTTGATGTTGAAACTGCCGGTCAGCCGAGGATGGCTTCGCTGGATTGCGAGCCGAAGCGAAGCGTTGATGTTCACGGCAGCGCTGACGTTCTTGGTGTGCTTGGCGGTGTTGGTCGTGCTGTGGGTCGACATGCCAGGCCTTCAGGAACGCGCCAAAGATATCTTGTCGGATGAAAAACTTCGCGGCGAGAGTTTGGTGATTTACCTGATCAGCCGGCTTCAGCAACTCGTGCTCTTGCTGATGGCTTTCATTTGGATTGTCGTTATCGCCGAGACGATGTGGCATTGGTCGACGCGACCGTGGAACCCCACGACTCGGCGAAATCACCTCCACGGCATCCTGTTTTGTATCTGTCCGGCACTTCGAATGTGTGCCCGAAGCCCAGAAATGAATGGCCGGATCTGGTTGCCGGGCTTTGGATGGCGTCAGGGCGGACGCCGTCTGCAACGACAATTGGAACGCAAGTTTAGCGTCCCCATGATGATCATCGCACTGATGATCATGCCGATCTTGATTGTCGAGTTCTTCCTGAAAGATCAGGTCGCCGCCTACGGATGGCTTCGGTTCCTGCTTCATTTTGGAACCGGCGTCATCTGGTTCGCATTCGCGGCAGAGTTCATTTTGATGGTCTCGATTGCGGAAAAGAAGATCGAGTACTGCAAAGAGCACTGGATCGATCTCGCGATCATTCTGTTGCCGCTGGTGTCGTTCTTGCGAACGTTGAGTCTTGCGAAGGTGACTCGGCTGGCGGATCTGATGCGGATTCAGCAAATCACCAACCTGGCTCGCGCATACCGGTTGAGAGGGACAGCGCTCAAGGCATTTCGAGTGCTCATCCTCTTTGAACTCACCGAGCGTCTTCTCCGCGTCAGTGATGAGCGAAAAATAGAGAAACTGGAGAAAGAACTCGCGGAAAACGAAAAGCAGTGCCGCGTGCTTCGCCAGAAAATCGCAAAACTGCGGATTCGCCAGGAAGAGGACCGACTGGAGGCCGATCAGGAATCGACCGATCAGGGTGGTGTCCAATCGGGGGAAGTCGATGCGACAAGCGAGCCGATTTCGGTCAATGGCCGGGATTCCTCACCCACCTAAAATAGCTGTTGGGTGGAACTGACCCACCCGAAATAGCAGTGAAATAACGTTCGCGTTGTTTTAGCCGGGTCAACGTGGGGCGAGATTCCGTTTATCCTTGCGTGAGCGAGGGGGAGGTTTTCTCACGATCAATTGACCTAGCCGTCAATTTGCGAACATTTGTTTTCGCACTTTCATCCTCGCGGTCCTTAGAACTACCCCGAGTGCGTTTCGGGCTCCGATACCGTTCGGGGCGACCACTGCCACGGAAGGGTCGTTCATTTTCGCGCTCACAGCCGATTGTTCTTTGGACACGAGGACAGCTCTGGCCGCAGGAAGCATCTGCCGGATCGGCAAATCGATTGTCCGCCTTGGTCTGCTAAGTGGAAATCCAACAGTACTTTTGCGACGAAGCTCCACCGACGAGCGACTACGTTTCGATACTCGAACATTGGGCTGCAAAGCGACCCGATTCGATAGCGTATCGGTTTACGGATGTTGAAACGGTTGACGAGTCGCTGACCTACCGGGAGTTGCTCGCCGAGGTCCGTGCACTCGGCGGCTACATGCAGGGCCGATGTCGGATTCGTCCCGGCGATCGAGTGTTGTTGCTATACCCGCCCGGGATGGAATTCAACATCGGGTTCTTTGCCTGTCATGCCATCGGCGCGATTGCGGTTCCCGCATTTCCTCCTCGATCAAACCGAAAATCATCGCGGATTCGGTCCATCGTTGTCGATGCCGATGCGAAGTGGGCGTTGACGACCAAGACGATTGCCGAACGGTTGACTGGTGCGCGGTGGCACGAGGATTTGGTCGGCGTTCAGGTCTTGGGAACAGACGATCCGAAATGCCGAGACCAAAAGCGCTATCGCCGTGTCGAAATCGGCGCCGATACGTTGGGCGTGCTCCAGTACACCTCCGGTTCAACGGGTTCGCCCAAGGGCGTGATGTTGACGCAGCGGAATTTGGTTGCGAATTCCGAGTTGATTTGGCACGCATTTTCGCCCACGCGTCAGTCCGTCGGCTTGTCGTGGTTGCCCACGTACCATGACATGGGGTTGGTCGGCGGAATCTTGATGCCGATGTTCTTGGGCGTTCCGAACGTTTTAATGAGCCCGATGACGTTCTTGCAGCGACCCGTCCGTTGGTTGAAGGCGATCAGCAAGTACAAAATCACTGTCACCGGTGGACCCAACTTTGCATTCCAGCTCTGTGTGGACAAAATCCACGACCGAGACCTGCAAGGCGTTGATCTCAGTTCGCTCCAGATCGCTTTTAATGGCGCCGAGCCGATTCGGCCGAAAACTCTTGAGGCGTTCGCGGAGAAGTTTTCGCCCTTCGGTTTCAATCCGTCGGCAAGTTTGCCCTGTTATGGAATGGCGGAGACGACACTGATCGTCACGGGAGGCCCCGAGTCACCGCGGCCGATCATGGAGTGTTTTGATCGCGCCGAGCTCGATCAGAAAAAGGTCGTCCCTGTCAGCGAGGACGACGAGTCGGCACGCCGCCTGGTCGGTTGTGGTGCGGTTTTGCCTTCGGAAACGGTGTTGATCGTTGATCCGGAGACGAAGCAAGTCCTCGATGACACGTCGGTGGGTGAGATTTGGGTCGACAGTCCATCTGTCGGTGCCGGTTACTACCAGCGAAAGGAAGCCACCGAGCGAACATTCCGCGCGATGACCGCAGATGGGCGGGGGCCATTTCTGCGCACAGGTGACCTCGGCTTTCTTTACGACGGGCAGTTGTATGCCACGGGTCGACTGAAAGACATGATCATCGTTCGTGGCGTCAATCGTTACCCGCAGGACATCGAAGAGACCGTCGAACGAGCGAGTTCCGTCGTGCAGGCCGGTGCCGTCGGCGCGTTCGCAATGGATTATGACGGCCGCGAGCAACTTGGAATTGTTGCCGAGGCCGTGCGAGTTCGTGATGCGGATTGGGACAGCCATCTTCAAGCGATCCGTCGTGCGGTGACGGAAGAACATGAACTGCCGCCCGACGCGGTTTACCTGGTGCGGAACAGCAGCGTTCCAAAGACCAGTAGCGGCAAGATCCAGCGGCACGCCTGTTTGCATGCCGTCCGCGACAACGAGTTGAAACTGATTGCGAAATGGGTTCGTTGGGAGGAAACCGCCAATAGCCGAATCACGCTTGGCGATGATGCCGTCCCGATGATGCAAGCCGCCGCTGCCAGCGGATCGGATCACGTCGACCCGGCCGACGTCAATCCTGTGATCGTCGCCGCGATTCAGTATCACATCCGAGCCGTTGCGAGCGAGCGGGCGCGGTCGTTATCGTTGAACACGAACATCGTCCTCGACCTCGGATTGGACTCGCTCGAGCGGCTGGAGATCGCTCGAAACCTAGAGCGCACCTTCGGCGGACGATTCCCCGAGCAAGTGTTGGACGAAATCGAAACGATCGGTCAGATCGCGATCGCGATTGGACGGTATCTCCCACCGGGTGCCGATGCGCGGGCTGAGGCGATGCTCGCCGGAGCCACAGACGTGGAAGGCGAAGCGATCGTCACGCACAAAGCGGGAACCAACGGCTCAGCACCAGTGGCTCCGCCTGCAACTGTCGAAGCGGAAGATAGCGTCGAACAATTCGCCGAGTACCGTCGCTTAAAAACGACGATGGAACAAATGAAGATGACGGGAGTTCCCAACCCGTACTTCACCGTTCATGACGGAATCGTCGCAGACAAGACGGTCGTTGACGGTCGTGAACTGATCAGTTTTGCGAGCTACAACTATCTCGGCCTGAGCGGTCATCCTGCCGTTTCCGAGGCGGCGGCTGATTCCGTCCGGCGCTACGGCACGAGTGTTTCCGCAAGCCGATTGGTCAGCGGTGAGAAACCCATTCATGGTGAACTCGAGAAGAAACTCGCGAAGTGGATTGGTGTCGATGATTCAATCTTGATGGTCGGCGGACACGCGACCAACGAAACCACCATTGGACACATCGTTGGCGAAGGCGATCTCATCCTTCACGATTCGTTGTCGCACAACAGTATTGTGCAGGGCGCGCTGCTGTCCGGTGCCCGCCGGAGACCGTTTCCGCACAACGATTTTGAAGCCCTCGATCGGACACTCGAAGAGTTGCGCGACCATTACCGCCGAGTTTTGGTGATCGTCGAAGGCGTTTACAGCATGGACGGTGACTACAGCGATGTTCCCGAGTTCATCGCGGTCAAGAAGAAGCATCGCGCGATGCTGATGGTCGATGAGGCGCACAGCTTCGGCACCATGGGCGAACGTGGACACGGCATGGCCGAGCATTATGGAATTGATGCCCGTGATGTCGACATTTGGATGGGAACGCTTTCGAAGTCTGCTGCTTCATGTGGCGGTTACATTGCCGGCAGTTCGGCGCTCATCGAGCTGCTGCGGTACACCGCGCCCGGGTTTGTTTTCAGCGTCGGAATGCCACCGGCTCAAGTGGCTGCGGCACTCGCGGCGCTGGAGACTCTGGACAAAGAACCCGAGCGAGTGGAACGGCTGAGGCAACGGAGTACCTTGTTTCTGGACCTTTGTCGAGAAGCGGGGCTGGATACTGGAGACAGTGGTGGGACCCCGGTCGTTCCGGTCATCACGGGTAACTCGATGGTCGCACTTCGGCTCAGCAATCGCCTGAAAGCCGACGGAGTGAACGTTCAACCGATTTTGTATCCCGCCGTCGATGAATCCGCCGCTCGGCTGCGATTCTTCCTTACCAGCGAGCATACCGAAGACCAAATTCGGTTCACGGTGGAGCGAACCGCGCACCATCTCGCCGAGCTCGGTTTCGGAGCCCCCGCGCCCGCGTCAACGTAGCGGGGCAACCGGCTTTCGCCCGCGAAAGCTGTCTACCGGCAATTGGTTTCGTTCAACTGGCGTCTGATGAGCTTACTCGTCGTCGGCGAGTTGTTTTCGAAGGGCTTTCATGCCTCGGTGCAAGAGTCCCGCGACGGCTCCGGTTGACTTTTCGAGTTCGGCCGCGACTTCGCTTAGCTTCATGCCTTCGAGGTAGTGCAGGCGAACAGCATCGGCTTGCGATTCGGGTAGCCTTGCGATGGCATCGGAAATTTGCACCACACTTTCACCGAAGGCGACGTTTTGGCGGG
>JBCBOO010000503.1:0-501 GCA_039821235.1 Planctomycetota bacterium | reverse complement strand
CTCTATGGTTACAACGGTGATGATACGTTGAGCGGTGACAACGGTGATGACGAAATCTACGGCGGATGGGGTAACGACAGAATCTTCGGTGGATGGGGCAAAGATAGACTCTTTGGGGGTGAAGGTGATGATGAGATTGACGGTGGTGAAGACGATGATGAAATCTTTGGTGGCAATGGAAGAGATAGAATCTTTGGCAGACGAGGCAAAGATAAACTGTTTGGTGAAAACGGTGATGATGAAATAGATGGTGGCGATGGCGATGATGAAATCTTTGGCGGCAATGGAAGAGATAGAATCTTCGGCAGACGAGGCAGAGATAGAATCTTTGGCGACAATGGTGACGACGAGCTAGATGGTGGCGATGGCGATGATGAAATCTTGGGTGGCAATGGAAGAGATAGAATCTTTGGCAGACGAGGCAAAGATAAACTGTTTGGTGGCGACGGTGATGATGAGATAGATGGGGGCGATGGTGATGATGAAATCTTTGGAGAGAAC
>JBCBOO010000502.1:0-506 GCA_039821235.1 Planctomycetota bacterium | reverse complement strand
TCTAAAGGCAGAGGGGTTTCAAGCCCACTTCATTCTTCTGGTTTGGGAGACGTTCGCTTTTATGCATACCAAGTCTGCATTTTGGCTGGCTTGTCATCTAAATCATACCCTACTACACTGCGACAACAACAACCTTTATCGACTCCAAACTGAAGGATGAGTCAAGAGGGTGGGCCTAAGACGATCAAGTCAGCTCCACAAGGCTGCACTAGATATGTCTACTGTAGTGTCCCTGAGACAAGCAACAAAAATTCGAGTCAGTTGGGTCATCATCTTCTTGGGGACGGTTGTCAGCGAGCTTACAGTATATTTTTGCGGGCCTGCTGTCAGCCCAATGTAGTCCCCGTGGGACAAAGTTGCGAACCGACCGGCGCAGTTTTCCGGAATTTCGAGCCCAATCGTAGGCACAGGACCGAATGGTTTACCTTAAAACCATGTTTCAGCAATGATTGTCTTGTCACCCATCCACTGTTAATGGTATAGATGCGACCCATGTAGGAGTCCCG
>JBCBOO010000501.1:0-507 GCA_039821235.1 Planctomycetota bacterium | reverse complement strand
GGGATCGTTGCCGCCGCCGACCGGTTTCACTCCTACGGGATCGGCGGCGGTGACGTACCCGGGCGGCAGCCCTTTGCCGAGCCCCGGGCCGGTGGTCAGTCCACCCGTGACGCCCAGCCAGTTTCAAACGTTGCCGTCGGGGACGCCGACGGGGAATGGTTCCGTTGCGTCCGTCGGAACTCCGTCCCTGCCGGCGACGCTTGTTCCGCTGACCGACCTCGCCGACTTGCTGGCACGTGACAAGCGTTTCCGCGGAAACGACGGCCAACCGGGGCCGCAGGGCGCCGTCGGCCCACAAGGACAAGCGGGGCCTCGAGGCGAGCGAGGAGCTAGAGGCGAACCAGGTCTTCCGGGGCAACCCGGACCGATCGGACCCACGGGTGCCGCCGGGCCTGCAGGAAGGATCACGCCGGACCAAATCGGGAACATTGTCGACCAAGTCGCCCAGTCACTGCGCGACGACCCGCAATTCGTCGCGTCACTTCGTGGACCGGCGGGACCATCCGG
>JBCBOO010000500.1:0-516 GCA_039821235.1 Planctomycetota bacterium | reverse complement strand
GCAGCGCAATCATCACGCGTTGGTGATCAATGCTTGCCGCGGGGAACGATAACGATCACGTGGTCGCCGCGAACGACTCACCACTTCAATAAACTCAACTCGGCGACTCACGTGCATCGTCTGGTTCGCCTTACATCGCCACGGAATCGTCGCCACGCAACCACGCATGCCATAGACTCAAACCGTCAGATGCAATCGCGATTTCTTGGGCATCTGTATCATATACCATCTGATCAGGAAGATAGTCGGCCCAAGGGACGCACGCCCAAGCCCATCGCGTGATGAAGTCTATGAAGCTCCTTCGAGTCGGTTGCCATTCATCTCAGCGTCGCCATCATGAGAGAGGTAGTAGACGACCGACGTTCGGTAATTTTGTGCAATCCAGTCACCGTTGCCCGCTTCTACGAGCGGGATGGTGTCTCGGAAAGGCCTACCGAATGTAGCTGTCCAAGCTGTGAAATCGATATTGGCTGATTTCGGCGATACGATTATCACTTGGGGATGGATATTCAGCAA